>DAIOUP010000649.1:0-1007 GCA_036759465.1 Bacteroidales bacterium | reverse complement strand
ACAGGGTGGCCGCTCAGTGTACCTGTTCCGGTAATTACGCCATCGCCGGGCAGGTTTATGAACGTGCGCTGCTGTGTTCTGCCTTACAGAATGTAATTGTTGCAACTGACGATCAGCGTATTGCCAAAGAGGTGCAAAACTTTGGCGGAAAATTCATTATGACAAGGCCCGATCATCCAAGCGGGACCGACCGCTGTTTGGAAGCGCTGGAAAAATGCGGGGAAGAATTCGATGCAGTAGTCAACATTCAGGGCGATGAGCCCTATGTTAATCCCGAACATATCCAGCTGCTTGCCGATTTGATTTCGCGCCCTGGGAGTCAACTGGCAACCCTCGTTTGTCCGATCGATGATAGTGCCTCACTTTTCAATCCTAATGTTGTAAAAGCAGTGCTGGGTAAGCATGGCAATGCCTTATACTTCAGCCGTCAACCCGTTCCATACCTGCGTGGTGTAGATCCTGAACAATGGCTAAAGGAACACGTTTTTTATCGTCATCTTGGCATGTATGCCTACACTGCCGATGCCCTAAGGGCTATTGCCCGGCTTCAGGTTTCGCCACTCGAAAAAGCCGAATCGCTCGAGCAGCTCAGGTGGTTGGAGAATGGATTTACCATTGCTGTTGCCAAAGCCGATGGTGCTTCTCCCGGTATCGATACGCCGGAGGATGTTGATAAACTGCGGAACTTTTTTGAAAAAAGACCGTAAAAGCTGTAAATTCGCGTTCCCCAAACCGGGGTTGCGATCAGAACAGAAAGTCGCTTGATTATTGATTGAAGGAGATGAAGATTGCTGCTTACATAGGTGACTTGCTCTACGATTACGAATGCGTGGTGATACCGGGGCTTGGAGGTTTCCTCAGCCGCGATTATCCTGCTTCCGTGCATCCCGTCAAACATTACTTTAGTCCACCGCACCGCGAAATAGTTTTCAACCCCTGGCTCAGGGCCAACGACGGTTTGCTGCTCAATCACATCACCCTCAATGAAAAGCTGCCCTATCACGAGG
>DAIOUP010000648.1:0-1009 GCA_036759465.1 Bacteroidales bacterium | reverse complement strand
ATGAAAATGCTTCCAACAAATCCGCCTTTATCAGCCTGCGAATCGGCTTTATTGATCAGCCAATGAGGCAATGTCAGCTCGAACATGCCAAAAAACGAAGCTGCGAAGATGACGAAGATGAGGAAAAACAGAATATTGGGCAGCCAGTGTGTGCTCAGCCAGTTGGCAATGTCAGGACCAGCCACCACAGCAAGTATGGAACCAATCAAAGTGTAAATAGCGATGATTGACAGACCGTAAACCAAAGCCTGAAGCTTGCCCTGCATCTTTTTATCCTTGTCTTTCATAAAGAACGATACCGTCATGGGTATCATCGGAAACACGCAAGGGGTGAGGATGGCAGCCAGGCCGGCCAAAAATGCCACAAAAAAGAAAACCCAAAGATTGCTGTTTGTTCCCAGGATGTCGGCACGTCCGGTTTCAGTTAAAGACTGTGATTGCTCTTCACCGGCTTTTAGGAGTTGCTGTCCGTCGTAAACAAGGTCGAAATCCTCATACAGGGCAACACAACCTTTGTCGTCGCAGACCATGTATGAGATTTCCCCTTTTATATTGAATGGCGTGGCAGCCAAGGGCTTAATTCGTTGAATGAAACGCGCCTTTCCCTCGAAAGTGCCAATTTCCATCTCAAAAATGTCATCATACTTGATCTTTGGTGCTATCGCTTCAGAGATTCCGCCAATGAGTTCGAAGACGCCTTCATTTTCGAACTTAAACTCGGTCGGCAGCGGCCCGTTCTCGGGAATATTGATTGAATATAAATGAAACCGATCCTCTATAGTCGCATCAAAAACCAGTTCCAGTTCACCGCCTGGCAGCGTTTGCACGGAAAAGGTCCATTTAACCGGATTAAGCGGCCCCTGAGGATTGTTTGCAGAAGCTGCTGCAGGAGCTGCGGCTGCCGGACCGCTTCCCGGAAGCGAAAATTGAAAGTCCTGCTCTGTTGGCGGGGTGCATCGCGTATCATCGCATGCCATAAATTCGATGGAACCTTTTATTACAACAGGAC
>DAIOUP010000647.1:0-1016 GCA_036759465.1 Bacteroidales bacterium | reverse complement strand
GGTTTCAGCCCGTCGTTGATCTCGGGAACGGCGCGTTCGAGAATAACATAAGATGCATAATCCAGAAACCAGTTCTGAAACATGCCGGCCAGCCTCACTACCGGTTGTGCTTCTGTTGCTGATTTGCTTCCGGCTTCCTGATTCGGTTCGCCTGTGTTATCGCCCTGTTTTTCCGGATAGTCCGGGCCTGAATCAAATGTCATATTAGGATTGAAGCTATTTTGGTGCTTGCTGCAAAGGTAGATTTTCCTGCCTTTTCCTGTTCGATCAGAATGCAGGGATATATGAACAATACCTTGTTTACCATGATTTTTTGCGTTTGAATCCTTTGCCCGAAATCGTTGTCACTGCTCAGGCGTTTCAAAGACAGTTTTATCGACCCGCTTTTCCTTACTTTTGCACTCCACACAGCTAAAATGCACTTCGTACACCCTCAAATACTCTGGTGGTTGTTTGCAATGGCCATTCCGGTCATTGTCCACCTTTTCAATTTCCGCAGGCACCGCACGCTCTTGTTCAGCGACGTAAGGCTGTTGAAGAATCTTCAGCAGCAGACCAATAAGCAGCGCAAAATCAAGCATTTGCTTATTTTGCTCATGCGCATGATGGCTGTTGCGGCCTTAATTATTGCTTTTGCACGACCGTACATTAAGTCGGGTGATGCTCCCGAAGAGGGTTTAAAGCACATCAGTGTTTACCTCGACAATTCCCTCAGCATGCAGTTGCGTGCCGATCGCATGAGCGTGCTCGATGAGTTGCGCATCCAGGCCGGCAGCTTGCCAACGGCTTTCCGCATGGACGATCGTTTTCGCTTGCTGAGCAACGATTTTCTTCCTCAGCATCAACGTTTTATGTCGGCAGCCGAATTTCAGCAGGAATTGCAGCAGGTGCGTCCCAATGCGGCGGGTGTAAGCCTCGGTCAGGTGCTTCAAAGGTTGCAGATGAACGAAACAGCCGACAACAGTGCAGGGCGCCTCATTTATCTGCTAAGCGATTTTCAGCGCAGTGCCCTGAAT
>DAIOUP010000646.1:0-1047 GCA_036759465.1 Bacteroidales bacterium | reverse complement strand
GTAGAACCCGGTGCGATGACAGCAGGCATTAATTACATGAACATTTACCTCACGGCAGCGGGCGATATGAACGCCTCATACCTTCCAGGCAACAATTTAAAGACGACGGCAAGTCTCCTTTACGAAGGCACCATGCAGAAGAAGGCAGGAGATGTCTTTGATTTGCCGGTCTTTCTGACGAGCGAAGTCTTGTTGGGTGCCGCTACCATAGGATTGCGTTATGATAGCGAGATGCTTGAGGTGAAGCAAGTCAGGGGAGCCACGGTGCAGCATATCGACGACAAAGAGGGAGTTGTTCGCACGGCCTGGTACGACACCCGCGGACTGATGTTCGATCCGTCGATGCCAGTGCTCAACCTTAGCGTAGTGCTCAGGCGCGAGCCGGGTGTTGGCAGCCGATATCTGGAGCTCTTGCCTATAACTGAGTTTGCCGGTATGGATGCCAGGGTTATCGACAACCTACAGCTGCGCACCCTTTCGCTTACGGGTCATGACAATGCCACAGGTGAGGCAGCCATCGTTCATCAGGTGGTTCCCAATCCGTTTACCGACCAGACACGTCTGAGCTTCAGTTTGCCGGAGCAGGGCAGGGTAAGTGTGATGATTTACAATCAGTTTGGACAGTTGGTAAAGCAGTTGGCCGATCAGCAGTTTAGGGCCGGACAACACAGCATCAACATTCATAAGAAGGACCTTATCCACAGCGGTACCTATTACTACCAGCTGCATCACGATACCGGAAGCAGATCGACCGTTGTCAGCGGCAAGCTGATCATGATCAGGTAGTTTCCAGTTTTCCTGTTCTTTCGATTAACGGGGTCGAAGCCAGCGCTTCGATCCCGTTTTATTTATAAAAGCAACAATTTTTTACGTTCTCCCGCTAAAGGCTTATTTGTGGAATATTAGCTCTTAAAATACTTGATTTCAGTATTAAGCCGCTGTGCCTTTGACTAAAGTTTAAACTTTATTGAACTCCAAATTGCAAACCAATGAAAACAAAAACCTTGCTTTCAGTACTTTTATTAACAGCACTGCTTAGCTGCAATA
>DAIOUP010000645.1:0-1047 GCA_036759465.1 Bacteroidales bacterium | reverse complement strand
AAGTAATGAGGCCGGCAGCGTCGGGACTAATCTGTATCATACGCCACGGGCTGCTGAAGGGCAGGGCATGGCTCACCTTGTACGGACGGTTTTCACTACCTACAAGAGTTGTCTTCATGGATTGGGCTTCAGGCTCAACTTCAAGAGTCATGGCGGCGTAGTCCATCAGGCCAGCCTCGTGAAAACTTAGATGCAGCCCCTCGGCTGTGCGCATGGTGATGGGTGTATTTACCGCATTATGAGGGATATAGGTTTGAGCAAGATTGGGGTGATTGCGCTTGCCGATGGCGTCGATCTGGCTGAAAAGGGTTTTGTTGTAAAGGTGTTCGTTAATATCCCAGTCGCCTGGTACCCACCAGCAGGTGTGATCGCCGGCCAAACGGAAATGACTGTGTTCTTCGGCAATGAACAGCGAGTCGCTTCCTGCCATATACGGGATGTGATAACGAAAAGCAACACCGTCATCGTAAGCCCTGAAAATGAGGTGCATCTCCCTGTGTGGATCGGAATTTTCCTTGAGCACCACGGTCATCTCGTTATAATGGTTTCTGACTTTTCGCTGTTCACCCCAGGGCATCTCCCAGGTTTCGTCAAAAGTGTTTTTCAGCACATTTTTTACGCTAAAGCCAGCGGAGAGCACAGGAGCATCGTATAATTCGAGTCCAAGCTCCGAAGGAACAACCAGCATCTTTCCCTTGTATTCCACTGAATAAAGCGGTTTGCCCTCATCGTTGGTGGCAAATCGAAGGCTGATGTTTCCATCGGGCGATATTACGGCGGTGTTTTGTTTGCTGCAGGAAATCATGGTCAATGATGCGAGCACCGTCATTAATGCTGCCAGGGGTTTGATCATAAGCTTCATAGCTCTTAATTTTTGCGTTGTATGCTGTATTCGACAAGGGCCTTGAGCGATTTAAGGGCTTCAGTTTGAGGATAACCTTCCAGAAGATTCATCGCCTCATTCACAATTTCGTTCATTTTTTGCGAAGCGTAGTCAAGTCCGCCCGATGCGCGCACCTTGCTCATTAGTTCGTTCACCTTATCGGG
>DAIOUP010000644.1:0-1052 GCA_036759465.1 Bacteroidales bacterium | reverse complement strand
CCTCGCGCATGTTTTCGCGAAGTTTAATGTTGTAAGCCCTCGAGGTCAGACCCATAAGCAGGCGGTTGCGATCGTTCCAGTCGAACGGACTATTGAAGTTGATAGCTACCTGACTTTGGTTTTCAGTTCCTGCATACACCTTTGCATCAATTGTTTTAGGCGGGAAGTTCACCCCATGGTCTTTCCAATTGAGGTTAAGGTTGTGCGCAGGCAGGTTATTCAGATATCCTGCGAGCATGGGCAGCTGGTCGTTGCTGATGTTTCCGACAACGATAACCGTCAGGCCACTGGCATCGGTGAACATTTTGTCGTAGAGTGCATAAACGACTTCCGGGTTGAGGCTTGCCATCTGTTTGTTATTGGGTATAGCAAAGGCACGCGGGTGGTTGTTGCCCATCAGTCTTGCAAGTGTGTCGCTGAATACGATGCGGGGATTCGCCCTGATAAAGCGCATTTGACTGAGCAATTGCGAGCGAAGAGCCTCAAAGGCTTCGGCATCGCGCCGGGCACCTTGCATGTGCAGATGCAGAAGCTGAAGGAAAGTTTCTAAGTCTTTCGGACTGGCGCTTCCGCGGAAACCGTGTCGGTATTCCTCTGCAAAAGGCTGCAGGCTGATCTGCTGACCGGTGAGTTTTTTCTGCAGATCAACAGCGCTGAAATTACCAATACCGCTGCCCTGAATCATGCGTGGCATAACGGTTGCGGCAAACACTTCATCATCAGGCGCCAGGGAGGTGCCTCCCGAGGTGTAGGCAGTGAACAAAATCTCGTCGTTTTTGAAGTCGGTAGGTTTAACCACCAGGGTGATATTATTGGCAAGCTTGTACTCCTTCACGCCCAGCCCCTTATCGGCGGGCACAGGCATTTGGCTCAGCGGCGATGGCTTTATGGCCATAAGTGGTTCGTCGGTAAAGCTATCTTCGTAAGGGGTAACCTCAAGCATTTTTGCTTCACGAATCAGACTCAGCACACGAGATTCATCAGGCACAGGCATTTCGTCCCGTTGAGGTGCAGTGAGCACAGCTACCATGTTGTGATCAGTAATCCAGGAA
>DAIOUP010000643.1:0-1078 GCA_036759465.1 Bacteroidales bacterium | reverse complement strand
CCCGATGTGTTGAAGCACTTCATTACGTTTGGCGTTGGAGAAGGACAAATAATCAATGGTAAAAACAGGAGATGAATTGCTTTTTGGCAAGCGAAGCAGTACCTGACTTCCAACTGCTATTTCGCCCGAACCTGAGGCCGCAGTATAAACTACGTTGTCGACCCGAAATCTGCAGCGGTCGGGAATGAGCACTCCATCCAGAGAAAAAGAACGGTAGATTGCATCGCCGCGTGCAAACTCAGGTTTAACGAGCAATGTCCATTCGTCAAAGTCGTTGCCCGCATTACTAATCTGAGCTGAAACGGCTACCTGATAGTATAAACTGAGATCCTGAACGGCCTTTTCGCCTGAAGCAGAAAGCGCATTTAAAATGGCTTGATTTCCCAATAGGCCAAAACTGGCATTGGTTTTAGAATTAATGATGAATACCGATGACTTACTGAGCTGCTGAGCCGAGGCTGTAAACAGCAGCGTTGTCGTCAGTAGAATTACTGATAAAAGCCTTATCGGATTGCTAAAGCGCTTCATGGCAGCAAAATTAGCATTAGCCGCATAGCAATTCTTCGCTTAATCCCCAAAAGCATTAAAAAAGTGTGCAAAACTGCCTTTTGAAGATTAGGTGTCAACCGGAAGGCTGCGTTCAAAGCCGGCTTCAAGCGAGATAAACGTTTCGGTAAATGTAATCTCTGGTATGCTTTGAATTTTCTCAATGATAATTTGCTTGAGATGTTCGTTGTTGTGCGTATATATTTTTACCAGCAAAGAATATTTACCACTGATATGGTGGCATTCAACGATTTCCGGGATTTCCATAATCTGCTGGTAAACAGTATTGTGCGTACTGTTTGAAACCAGATTAACCTGGATACCGATAAAGGCACAGGTTTGATAACCCATTGCTTTTGGGCTCAACTTAAAATGTGCCCCGCTGATCAATCCGGCTTCCTGCATCTTGGCCACACGTTGGTGAATGGCAGCGCCCGAAACATTGCAGCGACGGGCTATTTCGACAAAAGGCGTTCGAGCATCCTCAATGAGCATGGATAAAATCCGGCGGTCGAGGCTATCAAGATGAAAG
>DAIOUP010000642.1:0-1106 GCA_036759465.1 Bacteroidales bacterium | reverse complement strand
CCGCGAAGCAAAAGCCAGATTTGTCGTTGCTCCCGATCAGGAGCAATCGTTCAAGGTCCTTTTCGAACAACTTTCGGCCGACATTAAAAACGAATTACACATTGCCGACCCGGGTCTAACAATCACCCTGCAAAAGCTGGAACAGTCTCCTGATGAAGTGCTGCAGTCAAAGGATCAGCAAAATCTGCTCAACAGCCTGTATGCCTGCCCTCACGGTGTGAGTGCCTATTCGCAAACCATTCCGGGCTTTGTAGAAACCAGCACCAATCTGGCCTCCATCAGGATGAAGGAAGATCATTTCCTGATTGCCACCAGCCAACGCAGCTCAGTGGAATCGGCCAAAGATGATGTGGCCAATATGGTTCGCTCCGTCTTCGAAATGGTTGGCGCCCGCGTAAGGCATACAGATGGCTATCCGGGCTGGACACCGAATCCCGACTCAAAAATTCGCGAGATTACCGAAAGTGCATACAATCAGTTGTTCGAAATGGCTCCAAAGGTGAAAGCTATTCATGCCGGATTGGAGTGCGGTATCATAGGTGACAAATATCCGGGCATGGACATGATCTCTTATGGTCCAACCATCAAGGGTGCTCACTCACCTGATGAACGCATCGAAATTGCCTCTGTACAGAAATTCTGGGACCTTACGCTTGAGGTGTTAAAGAGTGCACCTGTAAAGGAATAAACAAAAGAGGCAGCCCCCTGATGCTGCCTCTTTTGTTTTATTATCGCAGGGCGTTAATGTTTCAGAACCATAAGTTTAATTGCAGTTCGGCCTCGTTCGTTGCCGATTAACACAAAGTAAAGTCCTGATGGGAGCTCGTCGGTGCGCAAACGTATGGAATTGTTGCCCGGTTGAATGCTGTAGGCCTGTGTTCTGGTTTGCTCCTTGCCATCCGGTCTGACGAGACCGACTTCAACCACCATACTTGTTTGGCTCAGTATCTGAACATCCACATAAGTGTTTGCAGGATTCGGTGTCAGCATGGCACTTAAGCCAAGGCTTTCATATTCGGTGATTCCAATCGTTCGCTCGACGCTCGTTTTATGGGGTTCGGTATTACCTAGTTTGTCCACAGCCTAGCTGAAGAAGCGGTAATAAG
>DAIOUP010000641.1:0-1111 GCA_036759465.1 Bacteroidales bacterium | reverse complement strand
GTTCGGTATTGATTTCAATAACATAAGCACCGTTGGATGAAGCGACAACAGGAAGCTGGTTTGCCGGTTGTACCTCGCCTGAAGTGCCTACAATGAGCATGCAATCGCAGGCTGAAGCTTCGTCGAAGGCGTCGCGGTAGGCCTCATGTGGTATTCCCTCACCAAAAAATATAAAGTCAGGTTTTAAAAGCCCGCCACATTTGGGGCAGGATGGCACAGGTCTGGAGATCAATATAGGGTCGACGGGGTATTGCCGCTCGCAATCGAGACAAATGATGCGCTGGGCATTTCCATGAAACTCAACGACCGACGCAGAGCCAGCCTCCTGATGAAGATTATCGATGTTTTGGGTAATGACGCGTTGAAGAATGCCCTGCGATTGCCAGCTGGCCAGGGTTTGGTGTGCGGGATTAGGTCGGGCACCCCGAAACTTTCCGTAGAACAGTTCCTTGATCGCCACCCACGATTTCTCGGGATTAAGAATGAAAAAACCGATTTCGAGTAGTTTCGGATCGTACTTATCCCAAATTCCGTCACTCCCCCTGAAAGGAGGAATGCCGCTTTCGACGGATATACCAGCCCCCGTAAAGGCTACCACATGCTTGCTGCGAAGCAGTAGCTGAGCGGTTTGCTTTACGTCGTTCGAATACATTGTCAATATGGAATTTTATCGTCGCTTTTAATCCACTCTTCAAAAACCTTTGTTGCTTCATGCCCCAGCAAGGTTTCAGTCGGCAGATCTCTTTCGGACGACTGCAGTGATAACTGTTCATAAAGGTATGCATCATCGAAGCCGGCATTTGCTGCATCAAAGCGCGAGGCTGCGTAATACAATTTTCCGATGCGTGCCCAATAGATAGCACTAAGACACATCGGACATGGCTCGCAGCTGGAATAGATGGTACAGCCCTCAAGCGAATAAGTTTCCAGATTGCGGCAGGCATCTCGAATGGCCACCACCTCGGCATGTGCCGTTGGGTCGTTGGACGAAGTGACTTTGTTCCTACCCAGGCCTACGATCTTGCCATTTTTTACTACGACGGCGCCAAACGGCCCCCCTTCCCCACTGTAAACATTGCTTTCGGCAAGTTTAATTGCCTCAAGCATATAA
>DAIOUP010000640.1:0-1134 GCA_036759465.1 Bacteroidales bacterium | reverse complement strand
GGTATAAGCTGCTGCCTGTAAAGCCTGGTTCCTTTTCCATACCATTCACCGGAAGGGTCGGCCAACTGACACTCAATTGTATCGCGGGTAATATTGCCGTTGGGCATGCGCGTTTGAAGAAAAAGAAACAAATTAGCATATTGATAATCAATATGATTGCGCACGTGCAACATGATCCTGTAGGTAGAGGCGGTATCGGCTATTTCGGCTTCAAAACGAAGCCGGTTCGATGCCGACCATTCGTGACCGCCGGTCGACTGCACTTCGTCGAAAACCTTGCGCTCTGAGCAGGCAGCCAAAAGCACAGCCACGAAAGAAAATACAAGAATCAGTTGAGCCGGCTTAGCCATTGCGACGATTGTTGTTCCTGTTCTTTTTTGGCTTGTTGGTGCGGGGCTCATCAAAACGGGTGAGATCGCCTTCCAATCCTACAACAGGCACTTCGAGCGCCTGCACATCCTTGATAAAGGCAAAATCTTCCAGCTTATCGGGCATTGATCCATTTCGGTTCATCTCGGCTATGTTTTTAACTTGCTCCACCGGAATGGCCATCATATTGTTTTTGTCGTTGGTATAGGCATACCACATAAGACCCTTGAAAATATCGCTTTTCTGATACACCGCATCACCTTTTTGTGTCCGCAAAACGGTGCGTTCGTCAGGAAATTGTTCGTATGCCTCGGCATAAGCCGGATATTCGTAGTTGATGCAGCATTTGAGCTTGCCGCACAATCCGGCGAGTTTTTGCGGGTTGGGCGAAAGCTGTTGAATCCGGGCGGCATAGGTGCCCACCGACCGGAAATCGGTCATCCACGAGGCGCAGCAGAGCTCACGTCCGCAAGGACCTATTCCTCCCAGCTTGGCCGATTCCTGACGCATACCTATCTGCCTCATTTCGACCCTGATACGAAACTCCTCCGCCATGCGCTTGATGAGCTCCCTGAAATCGACGCGATCTTCAGCGGTGTAATAGAAGATGGCTTTCGACCGGTCGCCCTGATATTCCACGTCGTTGAGTTTCATGTCGAGCCGCAGTTCCATGGCCAGCTCTCGGGTGCGCTTAAGATGAGGCCCTTCAAGCTCGATGGCTTTAGTCCATTTTTCAATGTCGGTGGTTTTGGCATGCCTGTACAC
>DAIOUP010000639.1:0-1149 GCA_036759465.1 Bacteroidales bacterium | reverse complement strand
ATTTGTGCATACCTGCGTATGAATTTGTCTTCCAAGGAGATAGCTCCATTGCTGAACATTTCGATTCGAGGCGTGGAGGAGAAGCGCTACCGATTGCGCAAGAAACTCAACCTTAGACCCGAGCAGAACCTCACGGAATTTATAATAGGGTTTTGATGAAACGATGTACTAATCCTATACATCATCAAAGCAGCCGGTTTAGATTGTGTTTTTTGTGGCTTTTCGTTTACATTTTACTTCAAGGGAGTGCTTATCCTAATGAATTGAAATTTAATCAGATAAGCTTGCCACATGGACTTCCCAACAGCACAGTATTTGTCATTCATCAGGATCGGCATGGATTTATATGGTTCGGTACACGTGAGGGGCTTGTGCGTTATGATGGTTTACAAATAAAAGAGCCTTGGTTGCCCGATGGAGGTATTACTGTTCTTAACGACCGGATGGTTACCGGTATTGCTGAGGATGAGAAAGGCAACTTATTTGTAAGTATATGGGGATCAGGAATATATTATTATAATCGCTATAATGGAAGTTTAGCGGCTTTATGCGATGATCATACTGGGGGTCAGCAGTGGTGTACTCGCGTCTGGGTACTTCGAATGATGGCTGATGGAGCTCTTTTGGCAGGAACGCTGGGTAGCGGTGTTTTTTTCTACGACCCTTTCAATCAAACGTGGAAAAGTGCAATTGTTCAGCAATTGCCTGATGATCCGGGCTTAAACATACGAGCAATCGAGATTGAACACGATGGTAGTATTTGGTTCGCCAGCGATGAAAAAGGCCTTAGCCGGTGGAGCAGCAGCACAGGAAAAATGGATTTCTGGACTATTGATGAAAATAGCATAAATAAAAAACAGATAATAAATACGATAGCCTTTCATGACCAGAGTATTTGGGTAGGTTCATCTTCCGGGCTTTATATGCACAGGTATCACCATAGCAAAGTACTTGAGAAAGTGCCGCTCAAAGGCTTTCCGGCACCTGATATCCGTTCGGTCATTACAGTTGGCGATAAATTGTGGTTGGGCACTGATGGATACGGTCTGCTGATTTATAGTTCAAAGACTAATTTGACCGAGCAGCATACATTCTCTGGCAAGGTTGGGGGTTTGTCGTCGTCGGTAATTTTCAAACTTTTTATGAGTC
>DAIOUP010000638.1:0-1162 GCA_036759465.1 Bacteroidales bacterium | reverse complement strand
TCATAAAGGTAAGCCAAACGATGCGCCAAACAATCACCCCAACGGCGAATATGCCCAAAGGATGTCTGAAAAATGAAGCCTCAAACCTGCCCTGAAACAAATCGGCTATGGAATGGCCAAGTCCGCAGCCCGGACAGCTTTCGACGCCCAGATGATGCCAAACGCAGAGCGTTTGCTGCGTTTCTTCGGGCGGAACAAAAGCCAGCAACAGCAGGGCCACAAGCCAGACAATAGCCTCGCTCCATGGCAGCAACAGTGCCCAAAGCTTTTTCAAATGTTTAATAAGGCGTTTCATCTTTACTCCTCGTAAAGAAAAGACAATTGCTGCAAACTTCGGTTGCAGCTTGTGAAGGAAAAAGTTTGCACTGGCGCCGGCAATGTAAGCAGGTCTTTTTTATCGGATTATGTTTACCTCTGGCTCAAGTGTAATACCAAACATCGATTTTACGCTGTATTGTATCTCTAATGCCAGTTCCCAGATATCCGCGCCTGTGGCCTTGCCGTAATTTACGAGCACCAAAGCCTGCTTATCATATACCCCTACATCGCCCTTTCGAAATCCTTTCCAGCCTGCCTTCTCAATGAGCCAGCCGGCTGCCAGCTTGATATTTCCATCGTCGGAATGATAACCAGGCATATCAGGAAACTCAGATTTTAGCAAATCGAACATAGCCGGGTGAACAATAGGATTTTTGAAGAAACTACCGGCATTGCCAATGTATTGAGGATCAGGCAACTTGCTACGCCTGATGTTTTCAACGGCCATGCTCACCTCTTCAATACCCGGATTGTCGGTCTGCATCGAAGTGAGTTCCTGACGAATACTGCCATAATCGAGCTTCAAAACCGGATTCTTTTTCAACCTAAGGTCGATCCCTAAAATGATGAAACGATTACGATAGAGGGTTTTGAATACGCTGCTGCGATAGCCAAACTCGCAATCTTCGGGCAAAAACTCCACAATCTCGCCTGTTTGGGTATCGAAAGCCTGAAGGCTGTGAAAAACGTCCTTAAGCTCAACGCCATAGGCTCCAATATTTTGCATGGGCGCTGCACCTACTTTTCCGGGTATAAGGGTCAGATTCTCAACACCACCGAGACCTGCCTTCACCATTTGCTGCACAAATCCGGTCCACTCCTCGCCTGCAGCTATACTTACAAC
>DAIOUP010000637.1:0-1165 GCA_036759465.1 Bacteroidales bacterium | reverse complement strand
TAATTGCACAATTCGAGCGAAATGTGACAAAAAACGGTCAGCCCGTTTCCATGTCGCAGTTTATGGACGAAGCCCAAAGAGCCTACGATGCCAGTTATAAAGCCATCACGGGACGAAGCGCCAAACTTGCCGATCAAAACCTGACTACAAGTGCACACAGCGAATCTTTTCCGGTAAGTTGGTTACAGAAAAAAATGGAAGGGCCATACACCACCCTCGACCCACCCGTTAGCCCGCAGGATTTTCAGAAAGCAGGCAATGCCATTTACAATAAAGTGCAAAATGCGCTCAGCGGCCCCGATCCGGCCTTTGTAAATATGAAAAAAGCCTGTGCAAGTCTTAGCAAAGACCTTAAAACCAAAGTATTTCAGCGGCTGCAAACGCCACCTCCGGGAACCGGACTTACGCCTACAGCACGACAGGCTGCCCTCGAACATTGGTCGCAGGTGCAAAAAACCCTTGACGATTTTGCAAGCGACAGGAGCGACCCGTTTACAACCATGAAGAAACTTCAGGAACTCACCGGATCGACGAGCATAAGCGAAAACGCCAGAAAACTCAAAGACCTGCTCAACAAACTTGGCGGTTAATACTTTGCTTATACCTACCAGCGCTGCCAAATCAAATTCGCTTAATGAAACAGCAATAATGTAAATGTGGTTGAACTCTGATGATTAAAGCATATAGTACCAAATTAAAAAGCGAACCCTGCCTCATGACACGGCAGGGTTCGCTGTTAATGGAATGTTTCATGGAGCTTGCTTCTATCAGAAAACCCACAACAGGTTTTGATAGGTAATTACAGGCTGCTGATTTTCGCCCCATGCCACGCCAATATCCCTGAAGGCGCGGATGCGCAACGCCTCGAGCTTGACTTCGTTTTCGAACTGCTTGATAAAAAAGTCCCAGTCGCGTTTTTCATCCTTCTGCACCTTGGCTGCCATCTGTTTGATGATCCCCTGGGCATCATTGTAACACCTCGAATCAGGGTCAATTTGACAAAGGATTGATCCTGCCTTAAGCGCACCGGCCGAATTCGGCTCGGCAGCCCAGAGGTAGGAAGCGGCCGAAATCATCATTTTGCAATCATGATCGATGAAATCCTGATAAATAGGGCCAATTTCTTGGAGCGTGCGCATATAGCATTCTTTGCTCACTTCAGGCA
>DAIOUP010000636.1:0-1183 GCA_036759465.1 Bacteroidales bacterium | reverse complement strand
GGTAGAGGGCCTGGCAAAAAAGCTTAAGGAACCACGCTTTGAAACAGGTCCGAAAGCCGGTGAGCCTGTGTTCACACCGCTCGTGGCACTAAGCTTTATGGTTTTCATCCTGATTTATTTTCCATGTATAGCCGTTTTTGCCGCCATAAAGAAAGAATCGGGTGCGTGGAAATGGCCCTTATTTACCTCCGTTTACACCACACTGCTGGCCTGGCTGGCGGCTTTTGCGGTATATCAGACAGGTACCTTGCTGGGTTTCTGATTTTTTTTGGCATGTTTTTGGAAAATCAGTGAAAGCAAGTAATTTTACATGCTGCGCGCCTGCGCTAACTTCCAATATTATTGATACTAATTGAGACAAACTATGAACGTGATCAATAAGTCGGCTTTTACTGACACCTTTCAGTACTTCGATAAAAGTGTTGTTTTGGAAATCATTGATATTTTCTTGAGTGAGTGTGATACCCGCATAGCAACAATACGTAAAGACATCGCCGCAGGCGACCTTAAAGCCCTAAAATTCGATGCACATAGTTTTAAAGGAGTTGTAGCCAATTTTATGGCCGATGAAACATACAGCATCGCTCGTGAGCTGGAGAATCGTGGTGCTGATGGCAATAATCAAGGACTTGAGGAGCTTATCGATCAACTTGAAAAATCATCGGCTTTACTTGTAGCCGACCTAAAAGAAGTCAGAAAACTATTCGAAGAATAGCTGATATCAGACCAGACTGTCATGCATTTCTGACCGGCAGCCCGGTATGCTTCCATTGCTCAAATCCACCGTCTAAACTCATAATTTGGTCAAACCCGTGGTTTGTCAGCCATTCACATACCCTTACACTTCTTATCCCATGAGCGCACATGATAATGCATGGTTTATTTTTAAACTCAGACGCCCAAGAAACGGATAGGGAAAGCGGAAAAAAGTGAACATTTGATGCCTCGGGAACGCCCTCCTTATATTCATTTTCTTCACGAAGATCGATCAGTGACACCTTGAACTCCTCTACCAATGTGTAAGCGTCGATGGCGTCAATATGTTTTACACCCGGCAGGGTGAATTCCTGAAACTTCGGACTTTCGTAATTCATCTCGGGTTAACGCATTACTGATTAAAGTGTTCAATCTCACTAATTATACCCAAAGGCATGATTATATCAGCGCTTCACAGGAGCTATAT
>DAIOUP010000635.1:0-1185 GCA_036759465.1 Bacteroidales bacterium | reverse complement strand
ATATTGTGGTTCAATACCTTGGTTACGCGAAATACCGCACTAAAATCAGCCTTGACAAAACTGCACAGCTGCGTCTTGATGTCAAACTGCAGCCACAGGCACTCGCACTTCCCGAAGTTATCGTAACTGCTTCAGGCGAAGATCCTGCTGCATTCATCATGCGCAAAGCCATTGCGCTTGGTCCATACTACAGAAACCAGCTGGAAGAATACCGGGCGCGGGTTTACGTCAAAGGAACCGGTCTGCCCGAAAAAATACCAGCTTTGCTCAGGTCGCAGCTAAAGAAGGACGGTATCAGAGAAGGTCGCTACATTGTAACCGAAACGCTTTCGGATATCCACTATCGTCGCGATGAGCCCCTGCAGACAAAAGTGATTTCAACACGCACCTCATCAATTGGTAATGAGGATGTTCCGATGCAGTTTGCTACGCTTAGCCTTTATAATGACATCAATGGCGTTATTTCGCCGCTCAGCCGTGATGCTTTTGCTATTTACCGCTTCAGGCTCGAAGGGACCTACCTCGAAGACGGCCGAACCGTGAGCCGTATTAGGGTTATTCCTAGGCGTAAAGGGCAGGACGTTTACACCGGAACGATTATGATCAGGGAGGGGAGCTGGAATTTGCAGGCGGTTGATCTGCGGGTCACCACCAACCTTTTTGATCTCGATATCCGGCAGGTATATCAGGAAGTGGAACCTCTGGTGTGGATGCCTGTCAGCCACGACTACAAACTTACTGTTGATGCTCTGGGCGGAAAAGGCTCATTCCGCTATGTGGCCACGCTGAGCGATATCAGGGTCAGGCTCAACCCACAGCTCGACCATAAACGTTTTGCCGCAATGATGGAAGTGGGCGAACAGGAGCTAGCCTC
Source organism: Bacteroidales bacterium (assembly GCA_036759465.1). GTDB lineage: Bacteria > Bacteroidota > Bacteroidia > Bacteroidales > F082 > JALNZU01. The sequence goes on along the minus strand of DAIOUP010000635.1, from coordinate 311 downwards.
TCTGAATGAAAGTGTTTCATCCTCAGGAAAGCTTAAAGCCACCCGCAATCCAAAGCCGGCCAATCCGCGCCTCGAGCAATTGGCTGCCAAGGAAAACCTCAGCCGCAGCGAGATGCGCGAAATGAACCGACTGATCAGCATGGAGGCCAGATCGGGCGATCGGCCAAAACTGGAGATAAAACCTCGCAATACTGAGCTGGCCGATAGTGCAAAGCTCCGAACCCCGGAATACTGGGCTAATAACCGGCCTGTTCCGCTTACGGCCGGAGAAGCCGAAAGCTTTGGTGAAGATTCATTATCAGGTGCTAAGA
>DAIOUP010000634.1:0-1199 GCA_036759465.1 Bacteroidales bacterium | reverse complement strand
CTTCCCGTTTTATTCCGAAAAATTCGGTGAATGCCTTGTTTACACCCAGATAAACGGAGGTCTTATCCATGTAGAAGAGTGGATTGGGAATTGAATCGAGTAGAGTTGCAATAAATGTATTTTGCTGACGGATAGCCTTTTCGCTGTTTTTCTTTTCGGTAATATTGCGCACGAGCGTGATGGTGTGGCTCTGGTCGAGCGGCACCATACATGCCTCGAAGTGCTGAGACCGGTTGTTGACGAATAGTTCGTAATCGTATTCAACCGGCTTTGCTGTGCTAAGCACCTTCGCCAGCGCCTCCTTTGTCATTGAAGCAAGAAAGGGCGGGAGTACCTTTTCGGCCGGCTGGTTTAAGAAAAACTCGGGTTCAACCAGAAGGTTCTCTTCAGATGAAGCGAAATACTCTGTGAAGACTCCTTCCTTATTGAGAACAAAAATGATGTCAGGCAAAGCGTGAATAATCGCCTTCGTTTTTATTTCACTTTCATGCCTGGCTTTTTCAGCTTGTACCTGTGCGGTGATGTTTTTGCTGATCGAAAGGATGCCCTTGCGACCGTCGGGCAGGTCAACGAGTGTCTCAATAAGCTCAAGATCAATTTCCTGACCGCTTTTGGTGGTTGCTTTAATCTGACTGCTAAGCTTGCCGAAACGGATAATGTGTTCGATGTTGCGCCTCACCAGCTCCTTATTTTCATTACTGGCAAGTACGCGGATATTCTTGCCGATGAGTTCGATGGGCTCGTAACCGTATTCTTTACAGAAGACCGAGTTCGCGGAGATAATTGTCCCGTCTAAGTCTTCCAGAATCATTCCCATGGGGCTCGACTCGAACAGGTTTTTATACCGCGCTTCGATCTGACGAAGGATCCTCTCGGCTTCTTTGCGCTCGCTGATATCGTGGGCAATGGCTACTACGGCTTTTTGCCCCTGATAGTTGGTTGGAAACAGAAAAACATCTTTAGGGAAAACCTGGCCATTGGCTTTCTTGCCCCAAAACTCAAATTGAACCGAAATACCCTCATAAGCCCGCCTGATATTCAACGCCAGTTCATCAAGGTTGTTAAGTCCGGGAGCCGAAAGGAACTCCGGTGTGTTTCCGATAAACTTTTCATAGGGATAACCATAAAGCTTCAAAGCCGCCTGATTGACATCGAGAAACTCTCCCTTTTCGTTTTGTATATAAACAGCACTTAAGATG
>DAIOUP010000633.1:0-1203 GCA_036759465.1 Bacteroidales bacterium | reverse complement strand
CTCGTCAACGGTCTCGATAAGATGCTGCCAGAGTATTACAAGCTCCGCGGCTGGACGGACGAAGGCATCCCGACCAACGAGACGGTCGTGCGGCTCGGGGTTTGATAGCCCCGGGCACGTCATCCCGGCGTGTGAGGAAAAAATGGAATTTGTAATTCTGGGTGCCGGGCCTGCCGGCGTCACCGCGGCGGAGGCCATCCGCAGTGTCGACTGCGAGGGCAACATCACGATCATCAGCGGCGAGCCCGAGCCTCCGTATTCGCGAATGGCCATTCCGTACCTTATCCATGGCAATATCGGAGAAGGCGGCACCTACCTGCGCCAGAAGTCCGACCACTACGATAGCCTCGGTATAAGGTACCGCCACGGCATTGCGTTGGGCGTCGAACCCGCCCAGCATAAACTTTACCTTCAAAGCGGCGAAATGGTCCCCTACGACCGGCTGCTGATTTCGACCGGCGCCTCCCCGATTCTGCCGCCGATTCCCGGCAGCAGCTCCGAAGGTGTGGTCAACTGCTGGACCCTGGCTGACGCCCGCAAGATCCTCGAGCAGGCTGACCAGGGTGCCCCCGTAGTCCTCGTCGGCGCCGGTTTCATCGGATGCAACGTGCTCGAAGCCCTGTATCAGCGAGGCTGCGAGCTCACTGTCGTCGAAGTCGCCCCGCGCATGGTCGCGCGAATGCTTGACGACACCGCTGGCGAAATGCTCAAGCGGTGGTCCCAGACGAAAGGTGTCAAGGTCTTCACCGGGACTAAGGTCGAGGCCATCGAACCCGGCAGCGGTGCCGGTGGCTCCCGGTTCACCGTAGGCCTCTCCAACGGCAACTGGATTCCCGCCAAACTTGTCGTTCTTGCCGCCGGCGTTCGCCCTAACATCGGCTGGCTTTCCGGCTCCGGCATTGCTACCAACAACGGCATCACAGTCGATCACTTCCTGCGCACCAGTGCCCCGGACGTCTATGCGGCCGGCGATTGCTGCGAAGGCATCGACCTGTCCACGGGCAAGCCCGATATGCTCGCTATCCAGCCCGTTGCGGTCGAACATGGGCGCATCGCCGGCCTCAACATGGCCGGCCGCCCCGCGCCCCATCGCGGCTCCCTCAACATGAACGTCCTCGACACCATGGGCCTGATCAGCTCATCTTTTGGCTTGTGGCAGGGCGTGCCCGGAGGCGAAACGGCCCGCCTCATCGATGAACAGAG
>DAIOUP010000632.1:0-1230 GCA_036759465.1 Bacteroidales bacterium | reverse complement strand
GGTTTTCCGCTCCGATCCATTCACGGAGCAATGGGGCCAGAACTGGGGATTCCCCACCTATAACTGGGATGTGATGGCTGCCGACGGTTTTGCCTGGTGGAAAAAGCGCCTCGGCATGATGGAAAAATATTTCGACGCTTACCGCATCGACCACATCCTTGGCTTTTTCCGCATTTGGGAGATCCCAAAGGCATCGCTGCATGGTTTGTTGGGTTATTTCAAACCCGGCCTGCCTATGACGCCTTCCGAAATTGAGGATTGGGGCCTTTGGTTCGACTACGACCGCTTTACGAAGCCCTATATAAGAAGCTATTTGCTGCATGATTTCTTTGGCGAATATACCGATGAGGTCCGCCGAAAATTCCTCATCGAAACCGAGTTTGATCATTTTACCATTAAACCCGAATTCGACACACAGCGAAAAATTTACGACCACTTTACGCCCGAGGGCATCACTTCGGGGGTAAGCGCTAAAGACATCATCATTCGCGATGGCCTGATGAGCCTGCTCAACGAGGTTCTGTTCATCCGAGACCCTTATAGCGAATATCCGGCCTATCACCCCCGTATAGTACTTCATTTTACCTACAGCTATCGCGACCTTGAAGACTATAAGCGATCCATAATCAACGAATTGTATATTCACTATTTCTATCGACGTCACGAGGAGTTCTGGAAACAGCATGCCTTGGCAAAACTGCCGGCTATTGTCTCGGCCAGCAATATGCTGGTTTGTGGCGAGGACCTCGGCATGGTTCCTGACAATGTGCCTGAAGTGATGCGGACGCTAAACATACTGAGTCTTGAAATACAGCGTATGCCTAAAAACCCGCGCATCGAGTTTGGTCATCCCGCCGATGCTCCCTACCTGAGTGTTTGCACCACATCGACACACGATATGTCGACCATCAGGGGATGGTGGGAGGAAGACCGTGCCCGCACCGAGCGATTCTACAAATACATTCTGGGTCATAACGATATCGCCCCCTATTTTGCCGAACCCTGGGTGTGTCAGGAAATTATCAGGCAACATCTTCATTCACCAGCCATGTGGACCATTTTCCCTATACAGGATCTAATAGCTGTGGATGGCAGCCTGCGTTGGGATCAAACCGACAAAGAGCGCATCAATGTGCCCAGCGACCCTGAAAATAAATGGCAATACCGCATGATTATTTCATTGGAAGAGCTTATCGAGGCTGACGAGTTCAACCGGACGATACGCAATAT
>DAIOUP010000631.1:0-1233 GCA_036759465.1 Bacteroidales bacterium | reverse complement strand
AAAGTTCTGTTCGCTTTCGCGTGCTGCCTGTTCTGCATCTTTTCTACGGCTGATATCTGTGATAATTCCATCGAGGAAAATGAGATCTCCATCGCTGTTGTGGATGCCTTTTCCGTTTTCGTGCACCCAAACAACCGAACCGTCCTTATGAATAATCCGGTATTCCAGATCGAACTGTTGTCCGGATTGTAAAGTCCGCGAAATGGCCATGCGGCATTGTTCCCTATCATCGGGATGAATAATGTTGTTAAAGCTAACTGTTTTGTTTTCTGTGAAATCAGATGCGCGATAGCCGCAGATATCATTTATTTTGTCGCTTACGTAAAGCATACTGTAATCTTCATCGAAACGACAGCGGTATGCTGCTCCTGAGAGGTTGCTCATGATACTGTTGAGCTGCTCGCGGCTTTCGTTGAGCTGGTTTGTCAGCAGCTCACGCTTTCTGATTTCTTCCTGCAACTGATGGTTCAATTGCTTTTCCTGCTCCATCAGCAAATGTGCATATGCTGCTTTTTCCCGCTCAATTTTAACATTGGCTTCCATGATTGCCCTGTTCTCTGCTTCTTTCACCAATTCCTCCTGTAGTCTTTCGGCAGCTAGCTCCGCCTTAGCACTGTCTTCGGAATAGATAAGCGCTTCCAGAACAAGCATCAGAAAGATGTTCAGGATAATCAGGTAATAGAGGTTGTTTTGCAGGGTTATGGCATCGCTGTCGAGCCCGAAAAACCAGATGGCCGGCATGACGATCAACGGAGTAACAACGAATCCACCAACCAGGGCTACCGGGAATTGTGCCGCAAAACGTGAGAGCGGTTTGTTTTTCCATGGTAAGCGACTGTTGAGCCACCTGATGATCCTGATGTTGGGATAAACCAGTATCGCACCGGCCAGGAAGCTGAACAAAATGCCCCGAAGCAATCGCACGCTAATGAGAAGCGGGTTCGCAAAAAGGGCTGGATTACCAAAGTAAATCTGAGAAGTTACGATGAGTTGCATTCCCAATGACAGAAAGACCAGTGAGGCAATGATTTTTCCGGGCGTTATTTGGGGCTTTGGAAACATCTTGTTTTCGGATGTGTAAATCACAAACTTAGCAATCAAATGGTTGCTGCGGTTGCAAAAGGCAAAATATCGCTTTTGATTATTTGGCGAAATTTATCCCGCTCCTCGAAAAGCGGAGCGTGGGCTGAGTGTTCGAACAGGTAGAACCTTTTGAAAGGGGCCTTCAGTTGC
>DAIOUP010000630.1:0-1250 GCA_036759465.1 Bacteroidales bacterium | reverse complement strand
ATATTGAATGAGGGCTTGCTTGTAATCTTCCGATACCGGCGACTCATTCGTGGCAATAAACACCGTGCCCACCGAAACCCCTGCAGCGCCAAGATTTCGCGCCTCGGCAACATCCTGCGAACGGGCTATACCTCCGGCTGAAATGACAGGTATCGAGCATTGTTCAACCAATTGAGGTACAAGTTTTTCTGGCGGCAACGGTCCGCAATGACCACCGGCCCTGCTACTCACCGCAATGAGGGCATCGGCACCCAGTTTTTCTACTTTCTGGGCATACTCCAGATTCACTACATCGCAAAACACCTTAATGCCCAAAGGTTTGCATTGGTCGATAACCTCGGCCGGACTTCCCAGAGAGGTAATAATAAAATCAGGGCGATGTTGCAGCAAGGTTTTGAGCTGGGCCTTGTAGCGCGGGTTCGACCGGTTTACAATCAGGTTGATGCCGAAAGGCTTTTTGCTGTAGGCCCTGATTTCATCGATGGCCGCAGCAAGCTGATCGGTTGTGCGATAGTTGCGGGCCGGAATGGCAGCCGTGGCCCCTGCATCCAGCGCCGCTTTTACCATAGCGATGTTCGAAATCAGGAACATCGGCGCTACCAGCAAGGGATAGCGTATGCCAAGCATCTGGTCGAGGGTTGTGGTGGAGTTTTTCATCTGTTACGCAATGCACAATGAAAGTTTAAATACTTATTAACTAAGGGCTTGCATTTGCCCGACCCTTGCTAAAATATGTTTTTCGTGCACAAAATGGTGCGATTGAGCATAGTTGTGAATTTTTCACAGAAAACGATTGCGCTAAGGTAAGCTTTGCGCATATATTTGCAATGCATGCATAGCATTTTTTCTATGAGGATTAGCGAAACCATTGACTATCACATCCGAGGAGCTTTGTTTGCCATGAGACGAATGTACAACATCATGGCGTCCGAGCTGGGAACTACGCAGGGTGTGGCCTATGTGCTGATTAATGTGCCGCATGGCGGCAGAGCAGCCACCAGCATTGCCCCTATGATGGGTATGGGAGCTACAAGCCTGACCCGTTTACTTAAAACCATGGAAGAAGACGGCCTCATTTACCGCAAAAAAAGCCTGGACGACCGCAGGGTGGTGATTATTTTCCTTACGGACAAAGGACAGCAACTGCGGCGCAAAGCGCGACAGGTCGTCATCGACTTTAACAAAAAGCTTTTCGAAAAACTTGATCCGGCCGAAGCTGCCGTTTTCATAAAAGTTTGCCAGATCATCAG
>DAIOUP010000629.1:0-1250 GCA_036759465.1 Bacteroidales bacterium | reverse complement strand
ATTCCGCAAACCTTCTGTCATAACCGTGTGGCAGAGTTTTGCAATGAAAAAACCGGCCGTACTGATATTCGTGGCGACCGCGACCCCCTTGATATTTGTGTACTTACGGAAAAAGATATCACGCACGGCGATATCCTTGTGCGTGTGAGACCAATCGGTGGATTCCGAATGATCGACGGTAACGAAGCCGATGACAAGATTGTTGGCGTGCTCAACGATGACGCCGTTTATGGCAACTACCGCGATATTACCGACTGCCCGCCATTGGTTTTGGATCGGTTGAAACATTATTTTCTCACTTACAAAGACCTCCCTGGAAGGGAAAGTAAGGTTCAGATTACGCATGTGTTCGGCATTGACGAGGCTCACGAAATCATTCGCAGATCGATGGAAGATTACCACCACAAATTCGACAACCTCGATACTTTCCTTTCAGAAGTCTGAGACCTATTCTTTGTTGTTGACGCAAAAACACTTAAATAAAAAAAGGCCGCCCGATCGGGTGGCCTTTAAATATTTTAAGAGGATAGCTTAGTTGGCAGCTACAAGATTTACGTCGAATGCGATGGTATCCTTGATGAGGTTGTTCTGGAGGAAATCCTTTACACTTTGCTCAGTGAGCGTGCCGCCCCAAACTACACCCCATTCGTTGCGGTTGATTTCAAAGCGTGCCGTTGCAGTAACGCCGTTTTCGCCAATGCTGACAACTGCCGGGAAGCTAATGCCTTTGGTTACATCCTTAATGGTAAGGTTGCCGGTGATGCGGTGAGTAGCACCACTGCCGTCGTTGATAGCTTCGGCACCAGTGATCTCGAATCGTGCATTGGGATAGCTCTCCACCATGAAAAAGTCGCCGCTCTTGAGATGGCCTTCAAGCTTGAGCTTTCCGCTGGCTTCGTCGAGGTCTTCGCAAACGATGGTGTTCATGTCGATCACGAAATTTCCTGCTACGAGTGAGCCTCCGTCAACTGCAAGCGAGCCTTCGCTGATTTTAACAGTACCGTGATGAACAGTTTGCGTAATTTTGGCGCCTTCCCACCTGAGGGTGCTGGCGTCGGTGTTAACGTTAAATACAACGGCGTTTTCGCCGGCCGATGCTACTTCACCGGCTTCCTGAGCTGTTTTTTGTCCGCCGCCCCCGCAGGAGGTCATGATAAAGAGGGCAGCGATTGCGTAAATTAGTTTGTTCATTGTGGTTGAATGATTTGGTTTTAGATAACAATAAATTAATATTTTCACAATGTTTATAG
>DAIOUP010000628.1:0-1275 GCA_036759465.1 Bacteroidales bacterium | reverse complement strand
CTATGATAGGAATATTCCGAACTTAAGAATCAGCACCCAATGAAGCAAGATATGGAATGCGATTCAACGGATACCATTGGTTTGGCTGTTCCCGCTAAGCAATCTAATTTGGTAGTAATCGCCTTGTTCTTCAAGCCAGGTAAATTCATAATTTACATCCTTCCCAATGTTGTGAAATATTGCGGCATTTCCTTTGCATTTCGCCCAATCGACAGGTTTCCAGTTTTTTCCGTTCCAAACGGACAGATAAATGTACTGATCGGGACAGAGGCCGTTGTACGATACATTTCGAACGGGCAGGTAGTTTTGTGTTACGTCGAGATAATGGAAATGGCCGAGAAAAGGCGGGGTTGTTTTTTTTGTTTCTTTGATTGCAAACAGGCTGGAATCGAGCGTGTGAAAGATGCGTCTGTAAACCTTTGGAATGCGCCTGGAATCTGATAATAGTTGTTGGTCAAATTTTTTAGGCAGAAGTGGTTTCCAATGTCCATTCTGATTGTAATAGCTTGCAAACCAGATGCTGTTGAGGCTGTCGCTGATCCAGGGCGAATAGTCAAGCGTGGCCGGAATGCCGAGGCTTCGCAATGCCATCACGCGGAAAATGGCAAGATCGCGCGGACTTCCCCTGCCAGCCTGAATGATCTGCGAGGGTAATACGATGTTGGCATTTCTTATCAGCCTGTTATCTTCAAAAAACAGACTATCTATCTGACGATTGAGGGCATCGGCGAGCTGATCGGTATTGTCAATTTCAGCATCGCCTGATAATTTCGAGAAGTAGTTTTTCAGCAGTGGACGCCAAGCTTCAAGGTCCTCATTGGCAACACGGTAAGGGAGTAGATACCGGAGAAATATACTGTCGGGAATGTTTTTTGCCCAGGGGGTTTTTCGGCCGGAGATTGCCAGTTCGACGGTGTTCAGCAAGAGCCCTGAGGTGATGGTGTCGCGGTCGAGGGTGTAACGCCTGGGGCCAAATATCATGCCTCCAGGCAATGCGGCCAGCGAGTCCCATGCCCTTAACATCCTCCGGTAATCGGAATATGCCAATGGTTCGAATTTGAGGGCTTTTCCTGTACTGTCGATTAATTCATATTCAACCGAATAGTGCCGCTCCATGTTTCCGATGAGAAAGAAAAGCGCATTTCTGGCGGTGGTATCTTCCGACTCGATATATTGTGCCAGGGCTTTAATGAGCTCGACCCTGTTGTGGCCGGTCACCTGTAGCACGCGAACTACCTCCGGGGGAAGTCCGGGCTCATCGGATTTCAGACACGA
>DAIOUP010000627.1:0-1278 GCA_036759465.1 Bacteroidales bacterium | reverse complement strand
ACTTTAACCCGCAACCCGTCACCCGTCACCCCTTCTGTTTTGGTATTCGTAAAATTACTTCGAATTCAATCTTGCCGAGCTTTATTTCGAGCAGATCGTTGCGGTGGTAGAGCAGCTGGAGTCGTTGACGGATATTTTTAAGGCCAATGCCTTCCCCTTTGGGGCGCGTGGCTTCGGGGTCGAAGTCGTTGGTAATGTGGAGTTCGATGAAATCGTCGTTGGGCAAACAGCGCAGCTCGATGAGCACTTCTTCGGTGCTGTTGTGCACCCCGTGCTTGATGGCGTTTTCGAGCAATGGCTGCAGGATGAGGTTGGGGATGGGCGCATCGAGGCAGGCTTCCGGAATGTGCGAAACGTATTTCAGTCTTTTACCAAAACGCACTTTTTCTATATCGAGGTAGCGCTCGGCATTTTCCAGTTCCTTGCGCAGATAAGTGGTTTCGTTGCGGTCGTGGCTGAGCGAATAGCGCATGAAATCGGACAGCTTGATCACCATTTCCTGGGCTTTGTCGGGGTCGGTCATAGTGAGCGAGCTGATGGAATTGAGGCTGTTGAACAGGAAGTGCGGGTTGATCTGCGATTTCAGGGCGTTGAGTTCGGCCTCGCGTACAAGGCGGCTGAGTTCGGCTTCCACTTTCATTTTGTGCTGAAGGTCTTCGTAATACATCATTATGTAGTAGAGCAGCACGAAGACCAGATAATAGAAGCTGCCGATGATACCTCGCCAGGGTAAGGATTGCTGCAGAAAGGCTAGGTATTCGGTGTTGCTGGCTTCGATAGCCTGCATGATGAAGTAGCCGCCTCCAAGCCAGATGGCCACCGAAAGGATGGCCACCAAAGCATGGTTTACAACGAGGTCGAACATCTCCTGCTTTTCTTTCAGGTTGAATCGCAGCACATACCAGAGCACAAAACCGATGATGGCAATAATCAGGTTAAACACCAGGGCGTCGGCAAAGCTTGCCAGCACGTCGAGGTCCTGATAATAGTTGAGCACCACCGTTTGCACCACTACAACGAACAGCAGCACCATGACGTAGGCCGATAGGTAGCTGCTGTTTTTAAGAAATGGGTTGAGCATGGTTTGGGGCTTTGTGTGTTGGTTTTGAAATCAGCGTTCTCTGATGGGCAAGGATATACGATCAGTAGCTTTTAATTTCGATGCCGCCAAAAATGACCACGCCTTTGATAATGAGGGTTTTCTCGGGATTAAAGGTAGCAGGAAGCACACGCTTGTCGCTCACGCCGCCAAAGATGGAGACAGCTTCGGTTTTGACC
>DAIOUP010000626.1:0-1286 GCA_036759465.1 Bacteroidales bacterium | reverse complement strand
CGGATTTTACTCCTCTTTCATGGTGGCCGAAAAGGTGGAGCTTTTTACCCTCAGCTATCGCGAGGGCGCCGAGCCTGTAAAGTGGGAGTGCGACGGTAGCCCCGAATACACCATAACCGATACAAAGAAAAAAGATCGGGGCACAGAAGTCGTTTTGCACATCGACAAGGAGAACGAAGATTTCCTTGAGGAGTATAAAATTCGCGAACTGCTTAATAAATATTGCAAGTTCCTGCCGGTGCCTATTCAGTTCGGTACTAAAAAAGAAGAAGAACCCATTGAGGGTGAGACCGATAAGGACGGCAATCCGAAAACGCGCACAATCGAGAAACCCGACATTATCAACAACACCCATCCTTTGTGGAAGAAATCGCCTTCGGAAGCAACGGAGGAAGAATACAAGAAGTTTTACAACGAGCTATATCCCTTGAGCTTTGACGAACCGTTGTTCAACATCCATCTGAATGTTGACTATCCATTTAACCTCACCGGAATATTATATTTTCCCAGGGTAAAGCACAACTACGAGCTGCAGCGCAACAAGATTCAGCTCTACAGCAATCAGGTGTTTGTTACCGACTCGGTCGAAGGCATTGTGCCTGATTTCCTTACATTACTGCACGGCGTAATCGACTCGCCCGACATTCCGCTCAATGTAAGTCGCTCATTTCTGCAAAGCGACCAGAATGTGAAGAAGATTTCTGGACACATTACCAAAAAGGTGGCCGATAAACTGGAAGATCTTTTCAAGAAAGATCGCGAAGCATTTGAACAAAAATGGAACGACATCAGGCTCTTTATTCAGTACGGAATGATATCTGAGCCCAAGTTCTATGAGCGTGCCGAAAAGTTTCTGCTGCTGAAAAACGTTGACGGAAAGCACTTTACCATCGAGGAGTATAGGAATCATATCGAAGGTCAGCAGAAAGACAAGGATAAAACCCTGATCATCCTTTACGCCGGCAATACGGATGATCAGTACAGCTACATTGAAGCAGCCCGCGAACGCGGTTACGATGTGTTGGTGATGGACGGCATACTTGACGCCCATTTCATCAACACCCTCGAGCAGAAAATGAGCAATACTCGTTTTGTGCGCGTGGATAGCAATACGGTGGACAAACTCATTGAAAAGAAAGAAGATAGCTTGCCCTCAAAACTCAGCGAGGAGCAGAAGCAGGAGTTGAAAGCGGCATTCGAATCAGTGGTTGACAAAACCCGATTTGAGGTCGTTTTTGAGCCCATGAGCGAAAGCGATGCTCCGGTGGTCATCACCCAAAACGAAT
>DAIOUP010000625.1:0-1325 GCA_036759465.1 Bacteroidales bacterium | reverse complement strand
CACATAGTCGAAGGCTCCATCTTTAAGCGCCTGCACGGCGGTGTCAACCGTTGCAAAAGCAGTCATTATGATGATAATAGCATCTTTTTTTATGGCTTTGATGCGGCGGAGCAGCTCCAGACCATCCATTCCCGGCATCTTGATGTCGGTGAGTATGATGTCGAAATCTTTGCTCTCGATCATTGCCAGTGCACTGGCGGCACTGTCGGCGCAGGCTGCCGAAAAACCGTCTTCGAGGAACCAGTTGTACAATGAATCCCTGACCGATTCTTCATCGTCAACAATGAGTAGAGCGATTTTTTTGTTCATGTTGCTGCTTGTTTGCTTAACAAAAGTGGCAAAGTAATAGAAAATGTGGTGCCTATAGCGGGCTCCGACTCAACACTGATTTTACCGTTATGACTACCTATGATTCCGTGTACAATAGCCAGACCGAGCCCAATACCGCTGGCTTCGTGTTTGGTTGAAAAGAATGGTTCAAAAATAAGCGGGATAATGTCGCTGCTCATTCCCTGTCCGTTATCGGATATGGCGAAGCGAATGTGCCTGTCGTCAGGGTTGTTTGTTGTAATGGTTATCTCGCCAACCGCACCGGGGGCAATAGCCTCGGATGCATTTACCAGCATGGCCAGGCAAGCCTGTTTTATCTGGTTTGCGCTGCAGCTGATCAAATCGTTTGTGGCTTCAAAACGGGTATAGAACGCAATTCCTGAGATTTTAAGCTGATGCCGCATCAAATCTGCTGTCGAAGCCAAAATTTCATGCAGATGTGTTGGTTCGTGTCCGATGGTGTCTTTCCGCGAAAAGTCGAGAAGCCCTTTTACAATGTCTCCACAGCGTTTCGTTTCGCTTTCAATGAAGTTGAGATGTTTCAGAATCGCTTCTTTACGCTGAGGATCGAACTCTGTATTTTGTAATTGCCTGATAATGAGTTTAGAATAAACAAGGATTCCTGACAATGGATTATTTAACTCATGAGCCACGGATGCGGAAAGTTTCCCCAACGAAGCAATACGCTCAATTTGGATGAGTTCGTTTTGTACCGAACTCAGCTCCTCCGACTTACGCTGTACCTTATGCTCCAGTTGCTTCGACCAGTTCTCAAGCTCGGTATTTGCTGTCTGAAGTTTGTCAAGCATTTCGTTAAATGCCTGCGAAACAAGCCGCATCTCCTCGGTCTGACCGCTTTTTATTGTCAGTCGTGTATCTGTTTTCCCCAGACTAACCGCACTGCTTGCTTCAAGCAGAGCCGAAAGCGGTTTCTTTACGTTTTTCCAGGTGAATAAAATGAGTAAGGTTGCCAGTAGTAGTGTGGCTATCATGGC
>DAIOUP010000624.1:0-1329 GCA_036759465.1 Bacteroidales bacterium | reverse complement strand
GCTTTAATATTCTGCAAAACATTGATTGTAACGGTGATGCGCTTTTCCCCCTGATTGATCTCAGAGGGATAGATTTCGCCTGAACTGTGCGATTTGAAGCGAATGCTCGAAATTACACCCGAAGTGGGTGCTGCCCTTTCGACGGTAACACGATAGGTGTTCGACTGATCACCATTGGTAACTACAAAATTGCGGGGCTCTGAAAAGTTGATGGGGGCCCCGGAAGCGGGTACTACCTGTGCACCATCAGAAACCTTGATGTCGGTAACCAGTGCAGTGAGGTTGGTTTCGAAAGGCACTACAACGAGGATATTCAGGTTTTCGATGACGCCCTCCACACGCTGGTTTCCAGCCTGTCCGGCATTGGTGATGGCAAAACTGGTAATTTTGGCTTCCTTTGGATCGGGCTTTGGGTCGTCTTTCTTGCAGGCGACCATGGTGGCGGAGGCAATGAGGAGCATCACCAGCCAATTGCTAAAGCGGATTTTTTTCATGGTTTTATTTTTTGGGTGTTAGTGAATAATTATCGTTATCTGCCGCCATCCCACCACATTCTGGTGTATTGGCTGTCGCCTCCCATACGGGCCACAGCGGCATTGTAGTTGTCGGCATTGCTCTGTCGTTCGTAATCGGGGAAGGGCTTGCGCCTTGGCATTTGCTCGTTGCCGGGGAAAGTATAGACAGGTTGACGCATTTGCGGGAAGCCGCTCTGGCGCACAACCGACCAGGCTTCGTGTCCGTTGGGATAAAGTGCAATCCATCGTTGGGTGAAAATCTGCTCCAGTGCTTTTGATGGGTCGAACTTGGCCGGACCATTCAGATAGGCGTTGATGGTATCGTTGCCAAAGATGCCAAACTGGTTAAAAGAGGCCACAATACCCTCGTTGTAATAGCTTTCGGCATTGCCGGCAATGAAGCCTTTTTGTGCGGCCTCTGCCCTTAGGAAACAGCTTTCGGCATAGCTGAGCAGTACATGCGGTGTGCGATCCTGCAGGAAAAATGGCCCTATGTCGCAAAAATCGGGCTTAAAATGACTGTCGCGCTGCTCGCTAAGCAAGGAGTGTGGCTGACCGTTGGGCAGGCCCACATATTGTCCGGCTGCATTGGGTGCAGCATAAACAAACAGCCTCGGGTCATTCAGGTTGTTCAGGATGTCGTACATGGTTTTGCTAAGACGCACCTCGTCCCAACCAGCCACGAATGTGAGCGGATTTTTCACGTGGTAGGTTGGGCCAGCCGGATCGGGGATAATACGGGCAGCCTGTTGCAAACTGGAAATGGTTTGTCCGGGGCTTATTTGCTGTAAGCCCGGCAGTATTAGTGAGGCAA
>DAIOUP010000623.1:0-1356 GCA_036759465.1 Bacteroidales bacterium | reverse complement strand
AAAATCGCTCACCGCATCGCCTAAGCCCCGTGCATCCGGTCTGATGATGTCGATGTGATTATAGCCTTTTTCCTGCAGTTGCCTTTTCACCTCCTCTGCGGTGGCAAAATCCATCACCGATTCCTTGCGCGACTCGTTGATGGCTACCCTCGACAACAGGCTGTCGCCGGTATAAAGACCATAAAAACCCGGCCTGAGCAAGTCGGGATATACCACTGCAATCGTGCGATCACCGAGGCTTGTTAGCTCGGGCAGAATGCGAACCGACTGGTCATGAGTCCTCAATTCGAGGCGAACACGATCGTTGTAAGTGTAGCTGCCTAAGGGAATCTTTACGGGGCCGTCGATCAGATGATACAATGATGCATTACGATTGCTCAGCAGGATGGTGCGATATACCAGTGCCACAAAGAGGTTGTTGTTCATTAGATTGGTCCAGGAGGACTCCAATGGCGCCGCATAGGCGTATACTAGGCCCTGCTGGATTGGTGAGGCCAGCAATAGAGGTTTGCCGTTGAGGAGTAGCGCAGGGGCTTGTGCCGCCGATCCTTCAGCCGCTTCGAGCGAATACCAGCGCTTCAGCCATGGAAATTCGGCATTATCCGGAACCTTCCCCAGAGCACCTTTAAGCAGCGGGTGTTCAGTTTGTAGCATATTGACCCTGCTGCGTGTGGTATCGGATTGAGCGCCGAAAAGAATGCCCAACTGCGCTGAAAATGCAGCGATGAGACTATTGTCGTTTTCAGCAGGAAAGATGACCAGATTACCACCACTACTCACAAATTCGGTTAACGCTCGTTCGAGACCGGAATTAATATCTTCGAGGCCACTCAGAAAAATGGTTTCGTAATAGTCGAGCATCTGCAGATCAAGACGGAGTCGCTGAGCCGTTTGAAATTCCACCAGTGGGTCGTCGCCAAGCAGCAAACCGAGATAAGCATTGGGCTTTTTCTCGTAAATCTCGAGCACCGGCAATGCCTTTCGCACCTCGAACGAGAGGTATAGCTCATCATCAAAAGTTACAGGATCGTCCACCACCGATATGGTAGCTTCATGATAGCCAGAGGTTTTCGGAATATATTGAAGTACAATCTGTGTGCTTCGTCGCGCTTCGATGTCGATGGTGCTGGATGCTTTTTGCACCCCGTTTACCGAGAGAGCAACAGGCAGCGCTTCGGCTGTGGATTCGCCCCAATTGGTAAGTCGAACATGAAATTCAATGGGTTGACCGGGAAGTAAAACCGGATTTTCGACCCAGCAGGTGTCGAGGCTGATGTTGTTTTTTCTGGTCGGGATGCCCTGAACCAGGAAAATTCTGAGGCCGCTGACAGCTGTCAACTGGTCAACATTCAGGGC
>DAIOUP010000622.1:0-1356 GCA_036759465.1 Bacteroidales bacterium | reverse complement strand
CCCCAGGATGCCCGTTTGGTTTATTGCCGGCGTCAGGGCCGATGCAGTGGCTTTCAACCGTTTACAGGAGGTTTACCGAATGCGACCCTTCAGCCAGTCAGCAGAAGTAGATGCCTTTGCATTACCCGAACAAACCTTTGGACTATTCAAAACAGAAGAAACGTATTTGGATCGCATAGCCCGCATGCCCGCGCTCAACGCACAGCTTTCCGACTGGGAGGTGTTGTCGCCTGCCATACCTCTGCTAAGGCAACGTTTGCGCGGGGTAGAAACAGCATACCCGCTTTGGAGTTTCTACGAGAGCTCCGGACGGCGCATGGCTTTCCTGGCAGGCACAGGCCTATGGCGATGGCGCCTTGCCGATCACCAACGCAATGGCAACAGCGATGCTGTGAATGATATCATTCGAAAGACAGTCAACTATCTTATAATCAGGGCCGACGACCGAAGACTCAGACTCTTTACCGAGAATATCTTTTCCCGAAACGATGAGATTAGCTTCCGTGCTGAGCTTTACAACCAAAGTATGGAGCTTGTCAACGAGCCGGAACTGTTGATGACCATCTGGGGTGAAGAGGTGAAGTACGATTACGCTTTCTATCGTACCGATAACAACGACTACCGTTTAAATATCGGGCGATTGCCTCCGGGCGATTACCGATACAAGGCGGAAGCTGTTCTTGCAGGAGAACAGATCAGTCGGGAAGGTCAGTTCTCCGTCTCGTCCGATTCGCCGGAACTACGAAATCTTCAGGCTAATCACAGGCTGTTGCGCAGTATTGCAGCGCTTACGGGTGGAACTTATTTGCCTGCCAATCAACTCGAAAACCTGGAAGGAATACTCAACAGCGACAACCGCATTACCAGCACAGCCAACTATAGCCTGCTGTTCAGCCCTGTTTTGGGTCAATTGTGGGCATTAATGCTGCTTCTGTTTTTGCTTTCGGCTGAATGGCTGTTACGGAAATACCTAGGCGCTTATTAGTATTTTGGTCATTAGTCTGAAGTGATTCCTGCTCCTGATAATTAGTTCTAACTATTCGAATGATAAAAAGATGGTCAAATTTTGAAGTGTGCGGGGGCTAATAATTCGTGTGCATGAACAGCGCAGGAATGGTTTTTATTATCAACTCCAGATCCTTTTTGGGTGAGGCTATCAAAGCATATTGATTATCCAGAGCGATGCGCTCTTCTTCGGAGTTATAGCGCTCTTTTTGGATTTGCCAAAGTCCTGTTATTCCGGCAGGTGCAAGAAACCTGTAGGCAAACTGGTCGGTGGTGAGCCTTTCGGCTTCGTAGAGCGGTAAAGGCCGGTTGCCGACAACCGACATCTCACCTTTGAGGACATTGATAAAC
>DAIOUP010000621.1:0-1356 GCA_036759465.1 Bacteroidales bacterium | reverse complement strand
CCACCGCCTGAGCAACGGGTTCATTGTCAGATACCTTTCAGGGTTTCGGTAGGCATCCAGCCCACGCTTCCATTGGCTATGCGGATTTTATTCCAGCCCTCAGCCTTTTCGAGCAGCTTCACTTTCGATCCCTCATGGAGCACAAAAAGATCGACGCCCGAAGCGGAAGGCGCACTTTTAACAGTGATGGTTGGCACAAATACAATGGCCTCGTTGATCCGCTGGGTGTAATAATACTTTTGCGAAGCTAGCCCAAAGCTGCCAATGAACAGGAAAAGCATTACAAGTCCCGCAAAAAAACCTGCTTTTCGCCATGCCATCCTGCGGGCAGTGAGAAACAACCAAAGACATAATAATGTTAGACCGAATAATAGCACCGAGATCCATGCCCAGGCATCAGCGGACAATAAATTGTAAAACGCTGTCCACCATTGCTTTAGAAAGAAAACGGGTACGGGTTCAATTTTGTCTATAATCAAGGCGTTGGCAAGGCTCAGGTTATGCCGGATATCGTCGTTGCCTGGTTCAAGTTTCAGTGCTTTTTCGTAGTATAGAATGGCTTCAGGATACTTGCGAAGTTTATAAAAGGCATTGCCCATGTTATAGTAAACTGCGGCCGAATGAATGTTCTGATTGAGAATCGATTGATAGTGAACAATCGCAGAGTCGTAATGTGCTAGGGCGTATTGCTCGCCGCCAAGACGGAAATGCTCTTCGGGTTTTGAACCCCAGGCCAGCATCGGAATGAGGGCGAACAGAGCCAGGCTGATGTGGATAACCCTTTTCATATGCTTGCTTATTTTATGAGGTTTTCGGCCTTGCTGATTACTTCAATGCCTTTATTGTAAAGGTCTTCCATTTTTTTGCCGGTATCGCCGGGGGCAAAGCGGGCAAATTCGCAGAGGTTAAGCACGTCAACAAACTGGTCGATGAGCTCCTCGGGTGCATTGCGCATCAGCAGATAGTTTTTTACGGTATCGATCGAGAGCTCTGCCTTCGGGATGGTGTATTTGTCGGAGATATAGCCCCACAAGGCTTGCGACATTTCGGCGTAGAAGTGATTCTGATCGCCTTTTCCAAGTAGCTGTTTGGCTGTTTTCAGGCGTATGCGGGCAACTGCCGTGGCTTTCCTGTTGCGCAGGAGGGTTTGGTTTTGCCTGAGCTCCTGTGTTTTGTTGTGCCAATAAATCAGACCAGCAAACGCTGCTGTGAGCCCGAACATCATCAGTAAATATAGCCAAGAGCCAAAGAAATAGCTGTTGGTTGGTTTAAGTTTTCCGGCACTTGTGCGGATGTATCTGATATCGGACGAAAGGTATTGAATACCTTCCTGCGAGCTCATCATTATAGTACTCC
>DAIOUP010000620.1:0-1365 GCA_036759465.1 Bacteroidales bacterium | reverse complement strand
GCTCACTTCGCTGGGCACCGGAGAAGCCCTCGTGAGCGTGCTTAACGAGAAAGGCAATCCCACGCCGCTGGTGCATTGCCTGATGTGCGCGCCCCAATCGCGTATGGACGTACTCAAGCCTGACGAAATGCAGCAATTGCTTCGCCGAAGCTCGCTGGTAACCAAATACAACGACACCATCGATCGCGACAGCGCCTTCGAAATGCTGCAACGGAAAATCCAGCAAACAGAAAGCGAACGCCTGCCCCCCGCCCCTGCAAGTAAATCAACAAGCGGAGGCCGCCGCGAACCCAGCACTTTCGAAACCGTGATGAAAAGCCCTGTAACCACTACCATCATCCGTGAGGTTACCCGCGGACTTTTGGGCGTGCTGGGCATAAAAACAACAACACGCAGGAGCACCAGCCGCCGCAGGTAAAAGGCAAACGAAAAAAAATTGATCACTAACTTTACACTTTATGCCTTTGGCTGAACTTCCATAAGGCGACTGTGAAAGCGATCTACTTTTGCCGCCTAAAACAATATTGATGATAATCAACAACTACGCCGGCGAATTGGCGGCCCTCCTTGTCGCTCTATTCTGGACTATAACAGCCCTTTCGTTTGAGGTGGCCACCAATCGCATCGGCTCATTGCCCGTGAATATCACGCGCCTTCTTTTTGGTTTCATTTTTCTTACCCTTTTCACTACTATCCGCAGGGGTATGCCGCTGCCGTTCGACGCCGGCAGCCTGCAGTGGATCTACCTCAGCCTTTCAGGTTTGGTTGGCTTTGTTTTTGGCGATTATTTCCTGTTTGCCAGCTATCGTCTGATCAGCTCGCGCATTGCCATGCTCATCATGACATTTGTCCCGCCCGTTACAGCCTTTTTGGGCTGGATCTTTTTAGGTGAGCACATGAGTTTACAGCATTTGGCTGGTATGACGCTTACTGTCTCTGGAATCGCCATCACCGTTGTAAGCCGGCCAAATGGCGGGAAAATGCAGTTGCGTTACCCGGCCAAAGGCATTCTTTTTGCTTTTCTTGGGGTTTTGGGTCAGGCTGGCGGATTAATCCTCAGCAAGATCGGCATGGGCGATTACGACCCCTTTGCATCGACACAGATACGAATAATTACCGGCTTTCTGGGATTTTTGGCCATCATTGCGTTCACCGGCCGTCTTGGAAAGGTATTGAAAAGCCTCAACGACCGGAAGGCATTGACAGGAATAACGTCAGGAGCATTCTTTGGACCATTTCTGGGGGTTTCGTTTTCGCTGGTAGCCATCAAGTTTACTACCACGGGCATTGCCTCGACCCTCATGGCCATTGTGCCTATTCTTATCATTCCGCCCTCAGCTTTGATAATGAAACAAAAGATAGGAC
>DAIOUP010000619.1:0-1365 GCA_036759465.1 Bacteroidales bacterium | reverse complement strand
GCAACAACCCCTGAAGTAGGCAGCCAGTCGATGGCAGGAACCAGAAAAAAATTTACGAAATTGGTCAAGGCAGGATTATGACCTACCAGCATCACCGAATTGAAGTTGTCGGACAAATCGTCGAATTGCTCCATCAGCTGATCTGCGTCGGCATGGTACAATGCGGGATCAACCTTAACAAGCCCTTTATCCAGACCAAGGCCCATGGCGACATATAAGGCCGTTTCGCGCGCCCTGAGCGCCGAACTGGTCAGGATAAATTCAGGTTTTACTCCCTGTTCCTGCAAATAGCTGATAATCTTGCGCGTGCGTTTCTTTCCCTTTTCCAGCAAGGGCCGCTCATGATCGGCAAGACCCGCATGATCCCACGACGATTTGGCATGCCTGACCACTATCAGTTCTTTCATCTGTCTGGTTTTCAATTCTCAAACAAAATTAGTTAAGTTTTTGTGAATCATTGTTTTCCATAGGGTTAAAAAATAGTAAAGCTGCATGAAGAAGCACTTGAGAAAAACTTGAGGATTTCACTTGACAAATCATATTCATCGCTATATCTTTGTGATATCATTTTAATATCATAAAAAAATGGAAAAAGAAACCAAACCTTATTCGGGATACCCCTACTTACTGCTGGCGCTGTTGCTGGTGATTGGGGCCATAGTATTGCTGGTAACGACCAAAAATCCCTGGTGGACAGTTGGAATATTGGCCGGAGTATTCATCAGTATTGGCCTTCAGGTGGTTAATCCCAATCAGTCGTGCGTGCTCACCCTATTCGGCAAATATGCCGGAACCATCAAAAGCAATGGCTTCTTTTGGGTTAATCCGTTTTACATGCGAAAACTTATCTCGCTCAGGGCCAGAAACTTCGACGGCGAAGCCATCAAGGTAAACGACAAAATCGGCAATCCGATTATGATCGGCTTGGTGCTTGTATGGAAAGTGTCCGACACATTCAAGGCTGCCTTTGCAGTTGATGATTATGAGCACTTTGTGGTTGTTCAGAGCGAGGCTGCACTACGCAAGCTGGCTGGTCTTTATCCTTACGACAACTTCGACGACGAGGATGCCGACATCACACTCCGGGCCGGAGGCAACGAGGTGAATCACCAGCTGGAACGCGAAATTGCCGAACGCCTGCATCTGGCCGGCGTCGAAGTGATTGAGGCCCGCATCAACTACATTGCCTATGCTCAGGAAATTGCTCAGGCTATGCTCAAGCGGCAGCAGGCTACAGCCATCATTGCTGCACGCTACAAAATTGTAGAAGGCGCCGTGAGCATGGTTGAGATGGCCCTGGAGCAGCTTTCGGATAAAAAGATTGTTGAGCTGGACGAGGACAAAAAGGCCACTATGGTGAGCAAC
>DAIOUP010000618.1:0-1368 GCA_036759465.1 Bacteroidales bacterium | reverse complement strand
GAATAGAATAGATATGCAAGAAAGCCGTTCAAGACGGTAATGCGAAGTATAGGTTTGTACTTTTTCAAGTTCAGTATGTTGACCATAAATACCAGCACATAAGCGCCGCCTGCGAAAGCCACGCCGGTAACCACGTCAAATCCGATCCATAATCCCCAGGGTACTTCCTGGGTGAGATTAGTTACCGAACCAATACCATTCTTAAAACGGAGGTAGATGATCACCAAACCAAGAATAATGATGGGGAAGCTTATGATGTTAAAAGGAGTGAATATCTTGCCCTTTGGCTTTAATTCCGCTAAAAGGAACTGAAAGAAGCCGGAATTTGGCACTGATTCGGCCACATTTATTGTTTTGCTCATTGGTCTTCTTCTTTTGTGTTATATGACTTGGTAGCTTCGTAAATGCCCAACAGGACGGCAGGCAAAAGAATATCCACAGGGGCTATGCTGGAAATAAAGCCTTTTGTGAGGGCGGGGTAGGAGCTCTTTTGGATATTCAGGTTGAATCCCAATTCGTTGAACGGCACGGGCGACAAATAAAGCCATGATGTGCCACCGGCCTCATGCTCTCCATAAATATGGTCGTAATATCTGTCCGGTTCCTCAACAACCCGGCGACGGGCTTCCCTGATCAGATCACTGCGCTTCCCGTAAACCAGAGCTTCTTCCGGGCAATTGTATGCACAGGCGGGGGTTTCGCCTTCTCTTATGCGTTCAATGCACATGTCGCATTTAACGATTTGTGGATTGGTGCTGCCATACTCGAACTTTGGTATATCGAACGGGCATGAGATCATACAATAGCGGCAACCCATGCATTTGTCCTCGCGCCAGATTACCGGGCCTTCCGGACATTTGTGCATTGCCTGGGTGAGACAGGCGGCATCGCAGGCAGGCTGATTGCAGTGCATGCATTGCATCTTTCGCGGTAGTCTGCCTTTGCTGGTTTCGTAGTGATTAACAACGGTACGTTGTTTATCATCCGTTTTCCTCATCGGCGGATCAATCGGAATTTCATAATCCGGATTGCCATGAGCTTCAGCACAATCGTATTCGCAACCAAGGCAGCCAACACATTTGGTTGAGTCGTAAAGAATGGCCATAAATTCTGGCTTTTCTTCTCCGCTGGTTTGCGCTGTAGCTTCTTTGCCAACTGAAAGGGCAACTGCCGTTGCCCCCATGGCTTTCAAAAAAGTTCTTCTGCTAAGTGTCATTCGGGTATTTAGTTTTGTTTGTCGATCAAAGTGATACCTGCATAAAGGACTTCTGGAAATCTTCCCAAACCTGTGGCTCAACATATTGCATTACTCCTTCAATCATCTCTCCACCATCGAGCATTATCGCCTGAGGCTCCTTTTGATTGTAC
>DAIOUP010000617.1:0-1379 GCA_036759465.1 Bacteroidales bacterium | reverse complement strand
GTCGCAGGGAGATCATCGCGCTGATGAAAGACAACGGCTTTGAAAGCTCTGAAGAGGAGGAAGAAGAAGGCGAACTGCGTCTGAGTTTCGAAGACGCTCTTGTCGATCTGTTCTACGACGGCGATGAGCTGCTGGCCATCAACTGGGGCGTTTATGTGGACGAAGCCGGCGAGATCATCGACGAATTTTAAACCGATTTAGTTTCAGATCTGCCCTTTCCGGCGCATTCAACTACCTACTTAATAGTGTTCTGTTCAGTAATTGTCAGGATTCGATATACCTGATAGCAATCCGCGTTTGCCTATAATTCAGATCATTAAGGTTTAATAACCAGCCACAACCGGCAACCGGCCCCCAGCCTTACCCTCTTCCTCTGGGATGATAGCGCACAACGGCTTCGCGCAAAAACTCCCGGTCGATATGCGTGTAAATTTCTGTGGTGGTTATGGAAGCATGTCCGAGCATTTGCTGCACAGCCCTCAGGTCGGCTCCGCCTTCGAGCAGGTGGGTGGCAAATGAGTGCCTGAAAGTGTGCGGACTGATGTTTTTATTGATACCCGCTGCAGCCGCCAAATCCTTAATAATCAGAAATACCATTTGTCTGCTCAGGGCATTGCCCCGTGCATTGAGAAAAACGATATCGCCCGATTTGCGTCCCGCCTTTTGATGTACACGCACCTGATCGATATAAACCTTTAGTGCCTTGAGGGCGCTTTGACCCACAGGCACCAGCCTTTCTTTGTCGCCTTTGCCTGTTACCCTGATGAATTCGTCCTGTTCATATATGCCACTGATTTTAAGTCCTGTAAGCTCCGAAACGCGCAATCCGCAACCATACATCACCTCGATGATGGCCTTGTTCCGATGCCCGTTGGCACTGCTCAGGTCGATGGCGGTCAGCATACGTTCTATTTCGGCGTAATCGAGCACCTCGGGCAGTTTGCGGCCAAGTTTCGGCGCTTCGATCAGGCTTGTCGGATCGCCGGTAATAAGGTTTTCGAGCATCAGAAAGCGAAAAAACGCCTTGATGCCGCTGAGGATACGCGCCTGCGAAGTATCGCTCATGCCCATACCGGCTATCTCGTGCAGAAACGACCGGATGTCGTGCGCGGTGATGGCGGATGGCGATATTTGTTCGTTGCTTTGGCTCAGAAAGTTAAGGAGCATGCGCACATCGCGCAAATATGCCTCCACGCTGTTGTCGGCCAATCCCTTATTCAGCCGCAGGTGGCTCCCGAAAGCGCGCAAAAAGGAAAATTCCTGAGGCATGCTGGGGGATTGGGGAATTCAGAATTCAGGATTTAAAATTCAAAATTCGTGTCAACGTCGATGGTGATCGGTGAGTGGTGAAGGGTGAGTGGTGAAGGGTGATCGGTGAG
>DAIOUP010000616.1:0-1395 GCA_036759465.1 Bacteroidales bacterium | reverse complement strand
TAATTATGAAGATCGCCCACTTTAAAGTATTCTGTCATCCACTGGCGCAGATTTGCAGGCAGGTTATCGTAAACCATATCGCCCAATCCGAGCACACGAGCTCCTGCTTCCTGCAATGCCCGGCTGAAATGAATATAGTTGGGCGGAAAATAAGGCGAGAAATGGATATAGTTCTTCATAGTGGCCGGAATTGTTTCAAATGGTTGAGCCGACAAAAATAACTCATCATTGGTTTTTTGCAAATCCGCCTTTCGTGCAGGCTGCATTTCATGCTTTCCGAAACCGTCTGCACAAGCCTTTGACCCAAAAAACCTCAAAAAAACACATTTCGCAACGTGTTCAAAATCAGTGCGTTCGAAAAAAAATTAAAAAAAGTTCAAAATTTTCGATGTGATTTTGACATCGAGTGGTATTAATGCACGTAAAAAATCGATCTAAAGAATAATTGAAGACCAAACATTAAATTAAGTGCCATGAAAAAGAACCTTATTTTTGCTATTATCGCGCTCCTGAGTGCTGTGCAGTTGAACGCCCAATCCGTCTGGGGATTTGTGAACTACTTCAACAATCCGCTTTATCCCATCGAAGGTGTTACCGTAAAGCTTTATACCATGTCGGACCAACTGCTTGCAACCACCACCACCGATGGCAATGGATATTACGTATTCAACAACGTCAGTGGTACACAGTTTAAAATAAGGGCCAATACCGATCTGCCCGGATATGACGCAAATGTTGTCAACGCCAACGATATTCTTATGTTTATCAATGGCCAGATTGAATTCAATACATGGCAATTCATTGCTGCCGATGTGGATGGCAATGGCGTGGTGAACATGAACGACTACCAGTTTGTGGCCGTAAACCACTACCTTTTTGGAGAGCCTTTCCCTGCCGGTACCTGGCAGTTTGGTGAGGCGCAGATCGACCTCAATGTAACTACAGGTGGCGGACCATCTGATTTAGGAGGAAGCAGACTTGGTGATACTGAAGGGATTTTTATTCCTACTGGTCGCGAAGGATTTAACATAATCACCCAGTCTGATTATACTTTATCTAACATCCTGACAGGTTCTGAGCTCATTATTCCTGTTGAGTTAACATCTCAGGGACAAGTTTCGGCCTATGGTTTGGCCTTGGCCTTCGACCCTGAAGTATTGAGCGTGGTTTCGGTGGATGCCGCTCTAGGATTTGGTAGCTACAGGCTGGAAGAAGGTTTGCTGCGTATCAGCAGCCTCGGTGCCGGAACCAGAGAAAATCAGATCGTTAACATAAGGGTAAGGGTTATTGGCAATGTCACTGCCCTGAAACAGCCCTTTACGGTCTTGGGCGAGAGCCATCTGATCGACGGTTTGGGCAACAGATCGGCAGCTTTCACTGTGCGCATGCCACGTA
>DAIOUP010000615.1:0-1400 GCA_036759465.1 Bacteroidales bacterium | reverse complement strand
ATGACTCTTATTTTCGATCCTAAAATTGAATAAATAAGTGTTGTTTTCCGCTGAATTGGCCTCAAAATGTTGTGTTAACTATCCTATGCGCCACTTCTGAGCTTTTTTACCGACACTTGATTAAGCTGAGGCTTGATTGCTAATTTCGTTCTTTCTTTCATCTTATGCGTCGACAGAGTTTCAACCGTTTTATTTTTCTGGCAGCTATTGGATTTTTAGGAATCATAATCACCCAGGCCTATTGGGTGTACAATGGGCTAATGATGCGCCGTGATCAGTTCGACCGTGGTATTCAATTGGCCATGCGAACTGTTCTCAGTCGCTTGATTGACTATCAAAGTGCCCAGAAGCTCAGGTGTATCGAACTGGGTGAAGGGTGCGAAGAGCTTGGGCAGCGTATAGAAACAACTGTGCCGCTTTTACTTCTCGACTCGCTTATGAAGCAGGAAATGAATGCTCTGGGTCTCGAAGGGCAGTATAAATATGTTGTTTTAAACCGCCTAAATAAACGATTTGTTATTGGACAATACGAAGGATATGAGAATCAACTGATCAATAGCAGTTATCAACAAAGCCTTAAGGCGGTTTTCGTTCCAGGCGATTATGTTTTGTCCGTCATTTTCCCTGATATTCAACATCATGCACTTGGAAGATTTAGTCTCTGGGTGGTGTTGTCTTCTGTATTTATGATCAGTTTGTTGTTTTCTTTCTGGTCGACCGTAAGCCTGGTTCGCAGGCAGAAGAGGCTATCAAGAATCAAAGCCGATTTCATCAACAACATGACCCACGAGCTCAAAACGCCCATTACATCCATTAGCCTAGCTGCCGAAATGCTTTCGAAGCAAGTGGTTGCCTCCGATTATGCCAAGCTTGCGCGCTATGCCTCGGTCGTCAAAAGCGAGAGCGGCCGGCTACAAACCCTTGTTGACCATGTGCTCATGAGTGCCATGCTCGAAGAGGATAAGGTTCGCCTCAACAGGCAGAAAGCCAGTTTTTCTGCCCTTGTTGAGGAAGTAGTGCATAATTTTAACCATCGTGTGAGCGAGCTGTCGGGTAAGCTCGAGCTGAATATTGAAGCAGGATTGCCTTTGGTCTATTTCGACAGGCTTCACATGACAAACGTTTTGGTTAACCTGATCGACAACGCCATCAAATATAGTCGTGGGGTACCTGAAATATGGGTCAGTGTGAAAAGCGCTTCCGGCCATGTGGTGCTGGCTGTTGCCGATAGTGGGGTAGGTATTCCGCCGGAAGAGAAAGACTTGATATTCAAAAATTTGTACAGGTCGCACACCGGAAATTTACATGATGCAAAAGGTTTCGGTATAGGACTTTTTTATGTGAAAAAGATTGTTGAACTTCACGGCGGCAAAATCACTGTCGAAAGCGAACATGGAGCC
>DAIOUP010000614.1:0-1401 GCA_036759465.1 Bacteroidales bacterium | reverse complement strand
GAGCAGGTCGGCCGTGTCGTCGTCCGCAATGGCAAAGCTCAGTTCGAGCCAGGCCATACTCAGGCTTTTTTACAGATTTCGAAGAATTCCTCAGCAACGAGCGATGCGCCGCCAACCAGGCCGCCGTCCACGCCGGGCTGACTGAAAATATCGGCAGCATTCTTGGCATTCAGGCTTCCGCCGTAAAGGATTTTTGTCTGGGCTGCGATGTCATCACCATAGCGCTCTGCAATCAGGGTACGGATATAAGCATGCATTTCGGCAGCCTGCTGCGGGGTGGCATTTACACCGGTGCCAATAGCCCAAACTGGCTCGTAGGCAATGATGACTTTAGCAAACTCGCTGGTATCCAGGTGGAACAATCCATGACGAACCATGCGGCGCACCACTTCGAAATGTTTTCCGGCTTCGCGTTCGGGCAAGGCCTCTCCAACGCAAAAGATTGGAATAAGCTTGTTCTCGAGGGCCTGATTTACCTTGGCTGTGAGCATTTTGTCGTCTTCGTTGAAGTATTTGCGACGCTCGCTGTGACCTATGATGCAATAGTCGACCTCCATAGAGTGCAGCATTCCGGCCGAAACTTCGCCGGTGTAGGCCCCACATGAGAAAGGGCTGATGTTTTGCGCACCAACTTTAAAGAAACCGTCTTGGGCGTAATCAGTGGCAATTTCCAAATAAGGAAAAGGCGGGCAAATTATTACTTCCGATTCAACCTCTTCTTTTTCGAAGAGGCTGATGAGCTCTTCGATGAGCTCCTCGGCTTCGGTGAAGCCTTTGTTCATTTTCCAGTTACCGGCGACAATTTTGTTGCTCATAGTTTTATCATTTGATTTTGAATTCAATTGAGCCTGACGCGAGGGTCGAGCAATGTGTAAAGTATATCGACAAAAATATTAATTATAATGAGAAGCAGCGCAATAAACAATATTGAACCCATCAGAACCGGCAGATCATACTTTTCAAGGGCATCGACCACCACAAGCCCGAGGCCTTTCCAGTCGAAGATGTATTCCACAAAAACAGCACCCGCCAGCAAGGAGGCAAACCATCCCGAAATGGCCGTCACCACAGGGTTTAACGCATTACGGAGTGCATGCCTGATAAGGAGCGGCCAACCACTCAGCCCTTTGGCCCGGGCAGTGCGAATGAAATCGGAGTGCATCACTTCGAGCAGCGATGTGCGCGTGAGTTCGGTAACGATTGCGAGTGGCCGAATGCCAAGCGTGATGGCTGGCAGAATAAGGTTCTTCCAAACGATGTGTTCTCCTGTCCCGCAATCGTTCACTTCGTACAAATTGCCCACAAGGTTTAAACCAGTGTACTCGCCCAACAGCCATGCAAACAACCATGCCATTAAAATAGCGGCAAAAAATGAAGGCAACGACATGCCCAGTGTATTGA
>DAIOUP010000613.1:0-1409 GCA_036759465.1 Bacteroidales bacterium | reverse complement strand
ATCGACAGCATGATGATGGAAGTAAGGATCACCGACATTTCCTCTACGGGCAAAATGCTTCCGCCCAATGTTTTAGCCACATTTTTTCCGAAAAGCAGCGCCCCAACGAGCACCATCACACCAAAAAGACCAGGAATCAGGGTTCGAGGAATCAGGTTGGCGCCCCACGCGGCAGCAAAACTCGGTGCAGTGCCGCTGGCGCCCATATTGATGGCAAGAAATATTGCAATGATCAGTGGCAGAATAAATTGGCTGTATATGGGGTCGATCATAGGATTGTCCTTAAGAGTAGGTGCAAGTTAGCAAAATGAAGCGAGCCCATAGATTAGAAAGGCTTTTTGTGGTAATCCCAAGTTTGGCTATCGCGAAAAAACCTGATTCGGCCGGCGATATGCAGGAATATCAGCAAATCGCGTTCGCCAAGCCATGCAACGGCCTCGGGACGATTATTTACCGCACCGGCAAGGGCAATGAGCAATTGGAAATTATACTGTCTGAGCCACTCGGAAGCTTTTGCTTGATTGTCGATTGCGCCGTCGAGTGCGGCCAGATGGTAAAACTTATGTTTCATCAGCCAATCGAAGGCTTCTTCGCTTCCGCGTATGGCACTGCTCAGGGCGGCAAGTTCGGGATAACCATTATGAAGCAACCAGTTGAGAAAATTTCCTTCCGGGTCGTCAAAGGTTTGGGCAAAAGCCAACAGCACCTGTACAGGGTAGTTTTCCATTTCGCTCAGCTATAAACCTCAGCATCAATATGATGCTTCCTAAGGCGGTTTGCGATGTGCTCAAGTTCGTGGGCCGGAACTTTGACAAGACCTTCCTGGGCTGTGTCGCGTTCGATGGAATAAATCATCACATAGCGCGGGTTTACCTGCCTCACCTTTTCAATCCATGCCTCAATGTGCTCAGGAGTGGTATTATCAATAATCTTCCCATTGTGCACTCCACGCACAAAAAGCGTCTGCAAAATAAGGTTGCCGTTAAATCCGGCAAGCTTCTGTAAATAGTCGTCAAGCTTGAAGGCCTTTAGCGGCATATTGATATCCCTGATGATGTCTTCACTGCCCCCGTCGAGCTTTAAAATATTGTTGTCCACCTTCTGCAAAGCAGCTGCTATGTTTGGCTGATGAATCATGCTGCCGTTCGAAAGTACGCTCACTTTTGCGTTGGGCAAAATAGCATCACGTAGCTGAATGGCAAGATCCACTATTTCCGGAAAATCGGGGTGCATGGTTGGTTCGCCATTGCCGGCGAAGGTGAGGCTATCGGGTTGCAGGGCAGTGCCCCGAAGCAGTGTTAGCTTGCTTTGGAGCATCTCGCCAAACTCTTCAATCGCAGGCAGATGCGTTCGCAGGCTGCTGCGGTTTTTGGTCCAGCCGCACTCGCAGTAAATACAATTGTAAGTAC
>DAIOUP010000612.1:0-1410 GCA_036759465.1 Bacteroidales bacterium | reverse complement strand
TTCATAGAGGGCTCACTTTTCACATCACAAATCCGCAAAAAAATAAACCATGAAAAACCTCACAAAATCAATTCTGTTTTTAGTGCTGTTTCTGCTTATTACCGGAATCGCAGCCAATGCTCAAAAAACAACTTCAAATGCCTAGAACCTGAAAATCGGCGCCAAACCGACTTATTTAAACAAAGACCGTTACAGAATGGATGAATTTGTAGGCATCGATGTAAGCCGAAAAATCAACCCGATTTGGGAGGCAGGTCTGGGTTATGCTGTTTCGAAAACTATTTATCCGAAAATGATCGGGGAAAATGGCTATGTTAACAATACTACATACTTGCACCGATTCGATGCCATTGCCAACTTCCACTTCTTACCTCTGATGCTGAATAATACGCCTGAACGTTTTGATGTGTATGTTGTCACCCGCATTGGTGTAAGGAATCTATTCACCGAATTCGACAAAAAAGCCGATTTCTTTGGCGGGCTTGGAGCTGCATACTATTTCACCAAAAATATTGGAGCTTATGGCGAGTTTGGCTGGCAGCCCTTATTCAAAGGAAATATTTATGGCGTGGACCTTAAACATTGGCGACTGGGGGGGCCATCAGGTTTTAGCCCTCCGCGCAGAAGAATTTTCTGTATTTGTCTAAAAACAAATGCCTCATATCCGGGCTGGTATGAGGCATTAGTTTTGCAGATATTCTATCTGCGTGGGTTTTATGGCCAGGATGTCATTACCACTGCAATCCAAGTCTCAGGCCTGCAACGCCGATCACCCCGCTGTAGTCCTGGTCGAGTGTTGTGGGCTGGGGATCGTTGTAGATGAAGCCCGACGGACGGCTTGTTGACGCAAAGCGTATGCCCAGGCCAAGATAGGCATCAATCAGAAAATTGCGGTCTTCGAAAATATGCCGTCCTGCAGCCACCCTGAGGGCAAAGGCGTGGGTGGTGGTGTTCCAGTACGACTCGTCGTAGCGGTAAAACAACAGCCCGTCTTCCAGATAGCCTTGCCAGCGCTCGGCAAAACGTTTACGCTGCGACAGGGTGTAGCCGCCTCCGGCCATGATGTAATTGCGTTTGCGGCTTTGCTGCTCGGGATACCACTTGAGCCAGGCCTCGGCCGATATGCCTTTACGGCCATAGATGTTCGAGTTTCCGTAAAGCCAGATGTCCGGAGTATCCTTATAGTAAATGGTAGGCGAAACCACAATCCATATTTCCTCATTCAGCTTGCGGTCAACCTCAAAACGCATTCCGCTGTTGAACAGGTACTGGGGCACCCACATCAGACGGGTTTTTGCACCCTCATCTTGCGGCATTTGTGCCCGCGAAATCAGCGGAAAAGCCAGAGCCGCCATCAGGATAAGCACTGATATTTTCGTTTTCATCGTTTACTCTTTCTAATCATCACAC
>DAIOUP010000611.1:0-1412 GCA_036759465.1 Bacteroidales bacterium | reverse complement strand
CTTTTATGGTATTTTTGCAAAGCCCTTTCAAAGAACTGAAAAAGAAGATAGAGATGGATTTTGCCGCAGAAATAGCCTTGTTGAAAAGGCAGAAAAATGCAGTCATTTTGGCTCATTACTATCAGGTGCCTGAAATACAGGATATTGCAGATTATGTTGGCGATAGTCTTGGCCTTGCCCAAAAAGCTGCACAAACCGATGCCGACATGATCGTTTTTGCCGGTGTACATTTCATGGCCGAAACAGCCAAAATACTCAATCCGGACAAGCTCGTTGTGCTTCCCGACCTCGAAGCCGGTTGCTCGCTGGCCGATAGCTGTCCGCCCAACGATTTTGCGGCTTTTTTAAAAAATTATCCCGGTCATACAGTTATTTCCTACATCAACTGTTCTGCTGAGGTCAAAGCCATGTCCGACCTGATTGTTACATCGGGAAATGCCGTTCAGCTGGTTGAGTCGTTCCCAAAAAATCATCCTATCGTTTTTGCTCCCGATAAAAATTTGGGTGGCTATATCAACAGGCTTACCGGCCGCAACATGGTGCTTTGGGATGGTACATGTCAGGTGCACGACATCCTCACGGCTGAAGCCATCGTAAAGATGAAAATGGAAAATCCTGATGCCGAGATCATTGCACATCCCGAATGTCAGGCACCGGTGCTCGAGCTGGCGAGTTTTGTGGGTTCAACTACGGCTTTGCTCGCCTACACCAAAAAGAGCGTTTCAAAAAAGTTCATCGTAGCAACTGAAACAGGCATCATTCATCAAATGCAACAGGCTTCTCCTGAAAAATCATTTTTAGTTGTGCCTTCCGACGAAACCTGCAATTGCAACGATTGTCCGTTCATGAAGCTCAACACGCTTGAAAAGATGTATCTTGCGATGAAAAATGAGCGTCCTGCCCTTGAGATGGACGAAACACTCATGAACAAAGCGCGTAAGCCAATAGAACGAATGCTTGAACTGTCGGTAAGTTTAGGACTGATAAAATAATTGATTATGAGGATGTTGATATCTGTCGTCGTGATTGCCGCCCTTTTAGTAAGCAGTGGCTGTGCTTCGCGGAATTCGTTATACCTGACACAACAATTACGCGACAGAATCAGCTCCTACAACATAAGCCCCGAACAGGTGCAGTATTACAACGACCGAAAATTTGTGCTGCAGCGTAATGTTACAAAAGACGAAGCGCAGGTGATGGGCGGCAAAGTACGCTTCGTTAACGGGCAGTTTGTTGAACGTATCGTGATAAGGAAAATGACACCAGGAGTTTGTGAAAATTATGGTCCCGATTTTATCGATGTTTCGTTCGAAATAGGCGATAGCCGTACACTGAAATTTGTGGTTAACTACCGGGGTCGTTATCAGATTTCGGCCATCGAATGGCGCAAAGGTTATGGCAGGGTTGAATAC
>DAIOUP010000610.1:0-1415 GCA_036759465.1 Bacteroidales bacterium | reverse complement strand
TGCAATTTCAGGCCCAGCGATGCTACGGCCCAAACCACTGCCGCCACGGCTGCGCTGCCCGACATATCGCATTTCATGGTATCCATAAAGTTGGAAGGCTTGAGGCTCATCCCGCCGGTATCGTAAACCACGCCTTTTCCAACAAGGATAATGGGTTTGGCATTGAGGGCGCCTTCAGGTTTCCACTCCATGATTGTGAATGTGGGTGGATCAACGCTCCCGAGGTTAACCGCAAGCAATCCGCCCATTTTCAGTGCCTCTATCTTGCTTTTGTGCATCACTTCCACTGTTGCTCCTGCGGCCTGAAGTTTTTCGGAAAACCTGGCTGCAAGACGCTCAGCATTGAGGTTGTTCAGGGGTTCGTTGATCAGGTCGCGCGCCCAGCAAACGGCCGCAGTTGTGGCTGAAAGTTGTCTGACTTTACTTTCGCTGACAAGGTTTGAGGCGATATAAAGATTTTCGAAGCTATTCTTCTTTTTGTCGGGCTGGCTGAAATGATCCAGAAACTGATAGTTGGACAGCAATATGCCCTCGGCAAGGGCTATGGTTTCGTTTTCGTTCTGACTGAAACCTGCAATGATGGCATCCGTGTATCGGTGTTTGTTGAGTTGATGGCAGATATGCGCTCCGGCACGTCTGATTTTTTCAAGCCTGGCGAACTCATCCTCTTTTTCTATAGATGTAGTAATGACAAGAAAAATGCTGTAATCAAAACGATTAATCTCGATCCAGCCGCTTCCCTGATTTTGTTCCATACTGCGCCGCACATAGAGCAATTCCTCGGTTTTTAGGTTGACTTTTTCGAAAGGACCATCGTCCTTCACAAGATAAATTTTATTTACAGATACGGCTTCGTTAGCGGATATGAGCAGTTGGGTGTTCATAAAGGCTTTTTTTAGATGATCTGCAAAAATAGGACTTCGCCCAGACCTTAACGTTTAAAGGCCGATATTTTGCAGAATCAGATCCGTAGCCCCAAGGTTACGATCGACATAAGCGCGGCAGATTGAAGAAGATTCCTCTCTGGCCTTTTCGTTGGCGGCAAACCTAAGCATTGCCTTTTTCATCTCCGCGCTGTTGTTTACCGCAATGGCCCCGCCAAGCTGCAACAGGTCGAGGGCTTCGGTAAATTTCTGATGGTTTGGGCCAAAGATGACAGGGCATCCCCAGGCTATGGGCTCCTGTATGTTGTGGATAGCCTTGCCGAAGCCTCCACCGATGTAGGCAAAACGTGCATAGCGGTAAATGCGCGAAAGAATACCTACGTTGTCGATGACAAGGATGCGCGCAGCCGCATTGGGTTTTCTTTCCGAATAACGGACGGCGGGGAATGGGCAAGCCCCCAGGATATTGTCAACATGGGTGCTGCTGATATCGTGGGGAGCAATTATAATCTTGTAATTATCAGGTAGTTC
>DAIOUP010000609.1:0-1417 GCA_036759465.1 Bacteroidales bacterium | reverse complement strand
GTTGCCGCCAGACCTCAATCCACACAACGCGTCGAAACAACGCTTGTAAACGCACCATCCGAAAAGCATTTCAGGTATTTCGCGGAACACAATCTTTTTCAGCGTGTTGACACTATCGTAAGAAGAATAACCATCGACACAACGGTTATCAGACGAAACATTTTACAATCGGCATGGGTTGACCGAAACCCCGAGCAAAAAGCACGCGCTGCCGCTGAAATGATTCAAAAGATCAGGGAAAGCCGCTACAACCTTATCAGTGGCTTTCAGGAGGTAAACTTCAGCCAGATCGTCTACATGGACAAACAGATGCAAAAACTTGAGGAGGAGTATCTTGCGCTGTTTACCGGTATCGAAATGCGATCGCTTATCGAGAACACGCTGTTTTATGCTCCGGAACAGGATGCCAAAGGATTTCAGACCGTAGCCCGGATTACTGAGCAAAACGGTTTACTGGAAAGCGGCAACAGGGGCGAACCCATACAATTGGTCATTGAGCCTTCAGGCAACACAAAGGAGATTGGCACATCAAATCCCCGAAGCAAACTTAACAATGGTCTTTATTATCGTATACCCGAAAGGGCTGAGGTAAGCGTTCTCTATAAGGGAAAGATTTATCAACGGCAGAGATTGCCTGTAAATCAATTGGGTACAATTGCAATTGCTCCTTCGAGCCGGACCAGACTGCTTTTTGATCCCAATACCGGCATGACCGTTACGGTAAAGCGAGATTGATTAGTCCAGCGCTTCCCTGATCCTTACAAGCTGTTCCATTAAGTCGGCAACCTTGTCGAGCCGAAGCATATTTGCGCCGTCTGAAAGCGCTTTAGTCGGTTCGGGGTGTACTTCCATAAAAAGCCCATCGGCACCTGAAGCAATGGCTGCACGGGCAATCAGGCCAATCATCGAGGGATTTCCGCCTGTTACACCTGATGCCTGGTTGGGCTGCTGAAGCGAGTGGGTTGTATCTACAACCACCGGTACGCCAATGGCTTTCATCGTAGCCACATTCCTGAAATCAACAATAAGGTCCTGATACCCGAAGCTGTTTCCGCGTTCGGTGAGCATCACCTTTTGATTACCGTGCGAAAAAACTTTATCAACTGCAAAACGCATGGCCTCACCGGAAAGAAACTGTCCTTTCTTTATGTTTACTACCTTCTGCGTTTCGGCAGCTGCAGCCAGCAAGGCGGTTTGTCTGCACAAAAAAGCTGGTATTTGTAATACATCAACATAAGCGGCGGCCATTGCTGCTTCAACTGTTTCATGAATGTCAGTAACAACCGGTATACCAAGGGTTTGCCGAACCTTTTCCAGAACCTTAAGCGCCTTTTCGTCGCCAATTCCAGTAAATGAGTCTCCTCGCGAGCGATTGGCTTTTTTGTAGGAAGCCTTGAAAATGAGCGGGATATCGAGC
>DAIOUP010000608.1:0-1434 GCA_036759465.1 Bacteroidales bacterium | reverse complement strand
TCTCTATCCTGTCGACTACAGTGGGTTGCTGTGGATTGCTGATGTCGATGGCCACCAGATCAATAAAGCTGTCGGCAAAAAGAATATCACCCCTTATTGCAATATCAATGTTACCTGGAATTTCTATAAAGGTCAGGTACTGAGGCGATGCAGGATTGCTGTTGTTAAAAACATGCACCCCTTTAAGATTCTCATTGACAAACAACAAATTATCCTTGATGTAAATTTTCCCGGGCTGTTCGAGCTGTTGCTGAGGACCAGCTTTGACGGCTGCCCTGAACTTGCTGAGCTCCATGTACACCGGAACATTGGCCTTGTAGGTCGTCTTTTCAAAAATCTTATCCCGGCACGAATTGAAAGTGCCTGATATGATCATAAACGACAATAAAAAGAGTGAAAAATTAAACCCGGTTTTCACGACTAAAAGTTTGAAGAGAAAGACGCAACCGTTTGCGTTAAAGTTGCACCAGGATTATAAATTCACGCGAATTCCGCTCTGATAAACCGGCCAAAGTTTTTTGGAGGATCGGATATTGAAAGGTTGGGTGTGGTTTAAGTAAAAAATTTGCAATCCGCCCTCGGCATAAAAGCTGATGTATCTGTGAACATTAAGTCCCAAACCAGCCGAGGTTGTTGTGGAAAGCTGAAAACCCTGAACGTCTTCGTATAATTTCTTTTTGCCGATATTCCTGTCCTTTTCAAATTTATTTATGCTGTTGATGGCTGTCAAACCTTTTTCCGCCATCACATTCTGGGCGGTATAAATGCTGAGAATCCTGGTTTGAAGCACATCGTAACGCATTCCCAGCGGAATACCCAAATAAATAATTGATTGATTATATACGAGGTGCACTCCGTCGAGCGGGTAGGTTTTGGTGTAAGTATTGAGTCGCGTATAGCTGAGACCTGTTTCGAAAGCCAAACGTTTCGATACACCGAGCGAAAACCTCAAGCCTGCAGAAAATGGGGCTTCGAGCCTGCTTTCCTGTATATCCTTAAAGTATCTGGTTTCGAGCGCCATATTTCCCTGAAACGGATCTGGACCATAGCGATAATTCAAAATATTGTTAAATAAGCCATTCTGGCCTGTAATTGCAGCAGGGGCAAAATTATAGGCAAGCGCGATTGCCGGTTTTTTGCGCTCCGTTTCCGATGCATCTGTAGCGTTTGCGGCGTTTTCATCCCTGAGTTTTGCCAGCATTTCTTCAACCGCCTGCTGAACCGCTTCCTGGCTTTCGGCAGCCCTGGCAATGTCAGTTGTGTTGTCTGAGGCGGGAATATCTATCAACTCATTGCGATCTTTTAATTGCTCACTTTGAGTTGCGACAGTGTTATAAGCAACAGCAACATCTGATGCAAATGTGGAAGTCTTAACTACCGGCTTCGAAGTGTTTGCCATCTGTTTTTCCAATTGCTCCCTGATGGGTACAATGG
>DAIOUP010000607.1:0-1434 GCA_036759465.1 Bacteroidales bacterium | reverse complement strand
AACATTGTACTTTGCAACGATGTTTTCCACTTCGGGCAAACGACTGGCGAGCACCGGTATTCCGGCCTGAATGTAATCGAACAACTTATTAGGCAGACTGAAGCGATAGTTGATATTGGTGTCCTTGTCGAGCGTTAGACCGAGGTTAGAAACCCTGGTGTATTGCATCATTTTATGGTAGGGCATGCGGGGCAAAAACATTACCCTTTCGTTGAGGTGATGCTCCTCAGCAATTCTTTTAAGCGCCGGCATCACATCGCCTCCGCCAATGATGAGCAGGAGCATGCCCGGTAAAAATTTCATTGCCAGTACCATTTCTTCGGCTCCCCGCTGAACGTTGATGCCCGAGCCCTGCAGAATGAGTATCGGAATATACTCGGGCTGGCCAAGTGCAGTGCGGCTTGCATCGCCTTCGTACATATATCGCAAGGGCATATTGCGCACCACCCGAACGGGAATATTGTATTCGCTGCGAAACAGGCCGGCAATTGACTCGTTGACGGTTATCATTTCGGGTAAGCGCGGAAGAATAAACCTTTCAATGCGTTTCCATACGGACCTTACAAAAGGCCTATGGGCCAGTTCGGGCGTTCCGGTGTAGTATTCGTGACTGTCGAAAACTAATTTCGTTCCTTTCATTTTACTCACCAGAAACGCAGGAAACAAAGTGTCGAGATCGTTGGCTACAATCAGATCTGTTCGCGCAAACAGCAATTTGAAGAAAAACAGCAGGTTGATTTCGGCGTAAAAAAGAGGTCCTTTGTCGAACCGCAGCCTGAAACGCTTAACCGCATAGGGCCGGTTATCCATTTCAGGCGAATTGGCCCTCAGCCTGCCCCAAAGCTCAGGTAAGAATCCAGCCCTGGTTAAAGCAATGCAAGATTTGTGCACCCGCTGATCGGTGACAAGGTCGTTGGTAACCAATAAAATTGCTTTTTTCAAGGCTTTGTTTGGTTAAGCTATGATCTGATGATTTAATTAACTGTCAGGTTGCACTTATAGTATGCAGGGCAACTGCAAAGCACTTGAAATTGCCTGCCTCACAAATGCATATTTCAAGGTTGACAGAGTGCTTATTGACTGATAAGATTGTTTTGAGTGTCAACAAATTGGTTGACAGAAATTTAGCCTTCAACTTGTTGATTACGTTTCCTCTGCTTAACTTTGAAAAAAAATTTAAGATGCTTCGCAACTATAGCTTGCGACATCACAATACGTTTGGGCTGGACGTGTTGTGCAATAATGCCTACAAGGTACACGATGCCGGAAGGCTTGAGGTGCTTTTCAGGGATGGCTATTTTGGTGGAGAGCGCTGGCTGGTGCTTGGCGGAGGCAGCAATGTGCTTTTTCTAGAGGATTATTATGACGGTCTTGTTCTGCTGATCGAGAACAAAGGTATTACCTTAAGTCAGGATCTGGGAGATGAGGTAGTTG
>DAIOUP010000606.1:0-1444 GCA_036759465.1 Bacteroidales bacterium | reverse complement strand
GTGCCAAGCAATAACAATAAAAAAAGCAGAGCAACAGCCCTAATTGAACGAAATCTCGTCGGATAACTCATTGACGTCGTTGGCTTGAAATGGAAAATGCTTTTTAAGTTTGTTGCCTGTGCGTTCGATGGCTTTAGTGAGCCCCGAAATGTATTCTCCGCGCTTGAAATGCTCGGCGAGCATGTGTTTTACGTCTTCCCAGTAGTGCTCTTCGACCACTGCATTGATTCCGGCATCGCCAACAATGGCAAACTTACGGTCTTTTACTGCCAGATAAATCAAAACGCCGTTGCGGGCTGCCGTTTGCGACATACCCAAGGTTTCGAAAAGATAGGCCGCTCTGTCGAGCACATCGCCCGAGCAATATTCTTCAAGGTGTACACGTATCTCACCCGAGGTAGCGTGTTCGGCCTTTTGGATGGCCTCAACAATCAGCTTTTTCTGTTCGGGCGTAAAAAAGTTTCGGGCTCCGGGCATGGCTATCAGGCGCTAAAACTCAACCTTGGGAGCTTCTGCCGAACCCTCTTTGGCTTCAAAATAAGGCTTATTGTCGAAACCAAACATGCCAGCCAACAGGTTCTGCGGGAACGATTTGATATAGGTGTTGTATTCGCGGGTGGTGTCGTTAAACTTCATGCGTTCGACGGTGATACGATTCTCTGTGCCTTCGAGCTGCGACTGCAATTCGAGGAAGTTCTGATTCGATTTAAGCTCGGGGTATTTTTCCACAACCACCATTAGCCGTGCCAAGGCACTGCTCAGTCCGGCCTGAGCATCCTGAAAGGCCTTCAGGTTTTCGGCAGTCAAATTATCGGCCGAAAGATTGACGGATGTGGCCTTGGCACGCGCCTCAACAACACCGATCAGTACTTCCTGCTCCTGAGCGGCGAATCCTTTGACGGTATTCACCAGATTGGGAATAAGGTCGGCCCTGCGCTGGTAAACATTCTCCACCTGAGCCCACTGGGCATCTACCTGCTCACCAAGCCTAACCATGTTGTTGTAGGTATTCTTGAAAAAGCTGAAGAAAATCAGCACGATAAGGACGATTACGCCAATGACAATTAAGGTCTTTTTCATGGTTGCTTCGGGTTTAAAACGGGCTAAGATAAAACAATTGGATTTATTCAATATTAATCTAAATAAAAAAGCCGGCTGCTGCATGCAGCGCCGGCCTTCCGATTAGTTTTCCTGCTTATCCCAGGTTGTCCATGCTTGCCTTGATGAAAGCGTTGAGTTCCTTGCCACGCAGCAAATTTTTCGATAAGCGCGCAAGGTCATACAGATAATTTACCTGTCGGTTGCGCTCAGCCTCTTCTTTGGCCGAAAGCCCTGCCACCAATGGATGGTTTTCGTTGACGACCAGATTGTAATGCTCAGGCAGATCGCCCAGGCCCATCATCGGACCTCCGCCCACAGCCGACATATCCTTGTAGCGCCGCAT
>DAIOUP010000605.1:0-1444 GCA_036759465.1 Bacteroidales bacterium | reverse complement strand
ATAAAATCCTATGGAATCATTATAACTCCCAACAGGAATTTTAAAGCCCAGTCCAACAGTAAGTTCATTAAATCTATTTGCAACTGAAGGCTTTAGAATATTGAAGCGCGGATTGAGAATGATGTCGCCAATCCCACCAGAACGGTAAGTGTCCCACTCGCGAAAGCCTTCCTGCGTTTTGTCAATCCAATACCCCATTTCGATGCCGAGTGTAACACTTTCGTTAAGGCCGTAGGCAATTCGTGAATATAGATAATCGGACGAAAAGTTTTTCATAAAACCGGTATCCCTTTCGCTACCCTTGAGAAACCTGTCTGAACGGGATAATTGGTAATACAAGGCGGCCTCGATCTGCCTATGCTTCAGAACGCCTCTTGAGGCGTCGCCCGCCATGGGGTTTCCCCCTCCAACGCCGCAACACTGCGCCTTGAGCGCCTCGGGCCTGCATAAGAAAAGTGCGAGAACTAAAAAGGAAAGATGAAACGGAAACCTCATTCGATAAAAAGTTTAATCATGCCGGAGCGATTGCCGCTGAAAACTCTTGCAATATAGACTGAATGAGGCAGTGCAGGTAATTGGAATGTCATATTAGCGACACCTGGCTCAGAATTCTTTTCTGCCACATGTACCAGCTGACCTGACAGGCTATAGATTTCAAGCCTTGAAGTAGTAGTTTCGCTTAGTTTCCCGTTGACATACAAAATACCATTGGGCGAAGAGTAGGTCAGTTTGAGGTCTTCTTGAATTTTTGGCTTTTCAAGGCTCGTTATCACCGAAATCGCCGACTGTATGGCGGCTTGCAGGGCAGTATGATTCACTGCATCATTGGCGTTATAGAAAACCTGCTTTTCCGGACCGCCGATAACAACCACCTTTGGCATGCCGTTGGAGCCATAGTCCAACATACGGATAGCGGGATTGGAAAACCTTTTGGTATTTGGCATTCCGTTGCTTGTGGCCCATAAGTCAATAGAGGAGCAGGAGGTGTTGGCATAATCGTCGGCCATAAGCATCTGAACCATACCGGGATGTGTGCTCTCAAAACTCTGAACAACATTGTATGTCGTCTTGAGCGGCAGCACACACGAGCCACAAGGCATGGTCCAGGTAAGCACAACAACTTTTCCTGCATTGAGCTCGTCGAACAAGGTGTAAAGCTGCCCTGTGCAATCTTTGACACTGAAGTTGACTGCTGTTTGACCATGCAAGGTTAAACAGAGTGTGGTTGCAACAAAAAGATTTAATAGTTTAATCAATTTCACTGTTTTCGTGTTTAGTGCGTCAAAAATAGAAATTGACAAATAAAAAAGCCGGAACAAAGTCCCGGCTACCGCTTTTTTTAACGGTTCGTTTAGATTTTCAAGAGAGATTTCACCAGATTTTTTGCACCTTCCCAAATATCCGCTATGTTGGCATCGAGCATATAGCAAGGGGTGGTATATAC
>DAIOUP010000604.1:0-1449 GCA_036759465.1 Bacteroidales bacterium | reverse complement strand
CAGCTACAGCAACAGCAAAAACGTGCTCGACATAAAGCGAAAAGACTTCAATTCCTGGGATCCTGTAACGGGAAGCAGTGTCATCTTTCGCTTCAACGATGAGCGCCATGTTCAGAATATTCGGGTTGGCCTTTTGCAAAACTTTGCCTGGTCAATCAAACCCGACCACATCATCGAATGGAAAAACCTCTACAATCAATTCAGCCAATCCGAATACATCAACCGCACCGGACCGCATTACGACTTTGGCTATAACGCCAACAACCATTCGTTTTATCAGATCTACAGAGGAGTCTACACCACCCAGTTGACAGGTAATCACAAATTTAGCGAAAAAAACAGACTCGACTGGGTGATGGGATACGGCTACGCTTACCGCGATGAGCCTGACTACAGGCGTTATAGATCGGATTACGATACGACATCGTTTAAAAATACGCTCTATGTACCTTTTGGAGCAGCCGCAGCTTACTTTCTGGGAAGATTCTTCTCCGAAATGCGCGAGCACAACTACACCGCCAACGTTAACTACTCCCTCAAACTCGGTTCGGTTGCAGGCATCCGACCTGTGCTGAATACCGGCCTATTTGCTGAAATAAAAGATCGTCGGTTCGATGCAAGAAATATTGGTTATGTGCGTGCCAGCATCACCAATTTCGATCAAAAG
Source organism: Bacteroidales bacterium (assembly GCA_036759465.1). Taxonomy (GTDB): domain Bacteria; phylum Bacteroidota; class Bacteroidia; order Bacteroidales; family F082; genus JALNZU01. Next base: position 782 of record DAIOUP010000604.1, on the reverse strand, counting down.
CTGCTGAGCGTCAGTATCGACTCGCTTTTTCATCCACAAAATATCAACAGCAACCGCGGAATCGCTATCGACGAGCAATCAAATCCCAGTGACTCTTACTCAGCCAGTAACGACAATTATGGAGGATTTGTAGCCCTGTTTGCACCACTTGGACCTCGTTTCAATCTCACTTTCGGAGCAAGAGCCGAATACAACAAACAAATACTGAACAGCTTCACCCTCACCAACGATCCGATTAACGTTAATCTGCCTGATCTTAGACTGCTGCCTTCGGCCAGCCTTACGTTCAATCTGAACGAAACAATGGTTTTGCGCGGTGCTTACGGCAGGACAACCAACCGTCCCGAATTCAGAGAGCTTGCACCCTTCGGCTTTTACGATTTCAACTATAACCTGGTTAAGAAAGGCAACGACACCATAGTTAATGCCACCATCGACAACTTCGACATTCGCTGGGAGTGGTATCCATCAGCCAACGAGATTATCAATTTCGGGGTATTCTACAAACTCTTCGATAAACCCATAGAAACAACCTTTGTTCCCGGAGGAGGTTCCGGTGGCATAAAAACCTTCACATTTGCCAACGCGGCCTCAGCTTATTCAGTGGGACTGGAGGCCGAAGTGCGCAAATCGCTGAAAGGATTTACGAATTCCGGATTCATCGACAGACTGAGTGTCATGTTTAATGGTTCGCTGATTCGCAGTCAGGTGAAACTGGGAAGCGCCGGCATCGGTCAAAAATATGAATCGCGTCCGTTGTTTGGGCAATCTCCCTATATTGT
>DAIOUP010000603.1:0-1450 GCA_036759465.1 Bacteroidales bacterium | reverse complement strand
GAAATCGTCGATGTGCGAAAGCACGGCTTCTTCGAGCAATACCGGGGTTAGGGTAGAGAGCGACGGAGAGCCGGTGCCCTGAGCGCCGGCAATCTGCTTGTTTGTGTAGGCATCAAAACCCTGAAGCATGAAAGTGATGGAACGCTGCGGTCCAATCTTATTCACTACATAGGTTAGCTGAATGATGATGTCGGCATTGGCTGCGCGCTGCAGCATGTCGATAGGGTTTTCGGCAAGGTTGGCACCTGATTTTGAAGTAAGTGCCGAAATCTCAGCGCTTTCCTGCTCCATGTTCTTGAGAGCAGTTTCCAGATTCACCAGCGGGAAGCCCCTGTCGGCCATCATGGTATTGATTTTCGAGATGGTCATCAACAGGTCGGTTTCGTTCTGAATGGCGGTTTTATAATCGGGCAGCGTCTTCAAGGTGCCCATTTCGTCATAAACCATGGTATAGCCATTCTTGATGCACCAATTGTCGGACGGTACAACCATGATGGTGGGTTTCTTGGCTTGTCCGAAAGCAAGGGCAGGGAGTAATATAATTAGCAGTAATAGTTTGGTTTTCATGGTATTGTGTTTTTAAAATCCTTGTCCAAGTTTGGGGATAATTCCTGCTGCTTCGAGCTCGCTGCGTAGCTGAGCATGCAGCACCGAAACAACCATACCCACCTTGTACGATTTGTTGCTAATCTTAATACGGTCGATGCTGCCGTCACCGGCCTGGTTCACAAACCGCAGGTAAGCCCCACCATTGCTGAAAAAGTTGTTGAAAAACTCGGCATGCTGCACCTCAGCGCCGGGTTTTGTAACCAGGGGACTCATCATGCAGCCGGGAAGGCCAGTTCGTACACCTCTAAAGATTACGGCATGAACTGCATTCTTGCGTGCCTGAACCATGGCATTATCCGGCGAGGTGCCAAACGACCACACTTTAACGAGCTGGGTGCCATCGACACCCACGCCCATGCATTCAACCTCGTAGTTGCCAATCACATAACCAGCTGCCTGACGTTGTTTTTTAGTCTGTGCTATGGCAGAGAATGCTATTAAGCAAACCACAGCAAAAAGAAATAGGTTTTTCATATCGGTATAGTGTTGAATATTAATACCTTAAAACATTACTCGTAAGCCTACCCCAAAACCGGTACCGGTTCTTTCGGCAAATTCGTCCTTAAATTTCACTTTCGAAGGCTCGCTATCCTTGGTGAGGTAATAGGCTGCCGACACCGGTAAACAGTACTGCAAGGCAGGCATCAGTTGTACTCGGTAGGTAATGTTCAGGCCAAGCTTGAGGTCTAAAGCCATGTGCTGGCTCGTGTAATAATATGCTGCGTCGCCTGTTGGTTGGGCCTGCTCGAAAAGATAACCGGCCGAAGGCTCAATAAACAAATTGCGCAGGAGGAATATCTCTTTGCTCAATCCAAAACCTCCGCGATAGAAAAGATAGTCA
>DAIOUP010000602.1:0-1456 GCA_036759465.1 Bacteroidales bacterium | reverse complement strand
GTCCAACATATCGAATATTAGACTGCGCGTATCGCGCGAAGTCCGCTCGTCAAATTCGACAAAAAACCAGGCTTTTGGGTCGGGTTCGCTGATGGTACTCAGGATAATGTCTTTAACCGTGTAAACAGTTTCGTCTTGCCTGATGGCATCGTCGATGCCGAGCATTCGTTGTGCAAAGTCGCTGTAGGGACCTTTCAGTCTTTCGTTTTTCTCAATTATTATATTGATCTTGAAAACTGTACGCGGCAAAGCATAAAAGAATCCGGGCGTTTCGGTGTTTTTTGAGCCGGCCGAAACCGGACTAACGCTATACTGCGCTATGAGCGTCGGACTTATCCCAACCAGTAACAACAGGGCTAAAATACTCAGCAGAACTTGTTTTCTTTTCATTGCACGATTCCTTGTGTTGCGAATTTATGCAAAACGGCAATAAACAGCTTTTTTTATGGGACATCATCAAGAAAAACCGCCACACCGTTAAGGGTGCAGCGGCTCGAAGGGTGGATCTTTCGATTATTTGATGAAAAGCAGCTCGCGATATTTGGGAAGTGGCCACAACTGGTCATCCACAAGCATTTCGAGCTTGTCAACGTGATAACGGATCTTGTCGAAATAGGGTTTAACCTTGTTACAATAGGCATCAGCCTTTTCTTCGGCTGATTCCAGACGGTTGGCAATGCGGCGTTCCTCGGTCATTTCTTCGACAAACTGACGAATCTCAGCGATATGCTCCGAAATCTCCTTGATGTTTTGAAGCTGGTTTCGGCTTAGTTTAACGAAACTCTTCTGATCGAGTACTTCTTTTAATCCTTTTGCATTGTCAATCAGAGTATTCTGATATTTTATTGCTGTCGGGATGATATGATTAATGCTGAGGTCGCCCACCAGACGCGATTCGATCTGCAGCTTGCGGACATATTTATCCAACTTAATTTCGTAGCGGGCCATTAGTTCGCGACGGGTGAAAACTGAATGTTTCTCAAACAATTCAATTACCTTCTCGCTGACATAAGCCTTAGTGGCCTCAGGTGTGCTGGCATGATTCGAGAGTCCTCTTTTGCGCGCTTCTTCCTTCCATTCGTCGCTGTAGCTATTGCCTTCGAAACGGATGTTTTTCGACTCGCGGATGTATATCTTGGTCATTTCGAAAACGGCGTCTTCCTTCTTAAGACCTGCTTTCAGTTGTTCCTGAACGCCGGCATAGAACCTGTCAAACATCTCGGCAACGATGGTGTTCAGGGCCACCATGGGTTTGGCGGTATTGGCAGAACTACCAACAGCACGGAACTCGAACTTGTTTCCGGTGAAGGCAAAGGGCGAAGTGCGGTTGCGGTCGGTGTTGTCGCGAAGGATTTCAGGGATCTTGGGAATACTCAGGTAAACGCTTTTCCCGTTTCCGTTGCCAAGATTCTTGCGCGCTGGCAGATTTTCGAATTCATCGAGGGCTTTGGTGAGC
>DAIOUP010000601.1:0-1459 GCA_036759465.1 Bacteroidales bacterium | reverse complement strand
GAACAGGCCTACGACATTACGATAAGAGGAAAAAAATCCTTCGAGGGCTATCTCGATATCCGCATGCCCCTGCCCGAGGGCCGTCAGGGCGAATTCAGCTGCTTGTACTACGATGCCCGAAACAGCTCGTGGGAAGCTATTCCGTTCGAAATCGACGCCAAAAGCCGCACGGCAACCATTGCCACAAGACACCTGAGCACTTTTGGCCTTATCCGGCAAGACCCGACGATTGTTCCCGGCCCTGCCATGAAATTGGGTCAAACGCGGTTTCCGTCGGGCAGGATGATGAGCTACGGCAATATGCTACGCACGCTCAACGCATACAGCGCGAACAACGGAGTGAACGAGCGCCAAGCAAATATTGAGGGCTGGTCCACATTTACGGAATGGTATGGCCTCACCGGTGCTGGTCTCGACCTTGCCGAAGGGGCTTTATTTGTTGACGATCTGGCGGATATCAACGGAGTACTCGATAACCTTGGCGTGGGTTTTGCCATGGCACAGGCAGCAGTCAGTCTTTCGGAAGGCGATACGGCAGCCGCCGTTTTCAATGCCATGAAAGACATGGCAAACTACAGCATCAAGAACCTGATCTTCGACACCAGACCGATGAATATTGCCATGGTTGGGGTTTTTGCCCTGGATTATTCGCTCAACAAATTTGCTGAGGAAGCCATCGCAGGTCGGTACGAAATTTACGCGAAGGCTTATCAACTTTACTACAAGGAAAAAGAAATTCGTGAGGGCATCAATAGTGTTTGGTGGTATAAAAACCTCAAACGCATTGCGCGCACAGGCGGTAATCTGAATGAATCGAAAAAGGCGCTGGACGATTTTTTTGATAGCTATTTTCAGGAATTCTGGGCAAACGAGGAAGCGGTAGCCTTGTATCAGGACAAGGTTTCAGGACAGGGCTGGACCGGCGGCGGCGGACTGAGTGAAGAGGTGAAAATGAAAATTTCTGACGCTTATAAATACGAAGTCAGAAAATCGCTTGAATTCGTGTTTAAGCGCATCATCAGGGAGATGCGCCTGGAGTATCTGGAAAAGCTTCATAATCAACTCGAAAAAACGCGCAAGCGACTCAACGAGCGCTACGCCATCGACATCAGGGTAAAAGTTGATGTGAGCAATCCGTACATGATTAATGCAATGTTTTTGGAAGGCAAAACCGTTTCGTTCGATGTAACCAATGCAGCGCATAAGGGCAAATGGAACGTCAGGCTCGATCAAAAAGGCGAAGCAAGGCTCGATTGTACCCTGATAGGCTTTATTCATGCCGGATCGCCAAAAAGTGCATTCATCAAAATCCCTAACCCTGACAAACCCTCCGACTCGCTGAAGTTTTCGGGAGAATTTGTTTTTTCGAGGCGCAAACCCAACAAAGTAGAAATATTGATTGGCGCACCCTCTAAGGAAGCCATACGTGGCACCTGGGAAATAACCGGTGCTTTGGAGT
>DAIOUP010000600.1:0-1460 GCA_036759465.1 Bacteroidales bacterium | reverse complement strand
CGATAATGGCCTTTACGGGCACGTATTACAGGGGCAAGCAATATTATTTTTTTTCCCGAATACTTCTCCTGAATAAGCTCAACAATCTGCTCCTCGGAGTAGCGCACCATTTTCTCGCCCGTAGCATAGGAATAGGCATCCGAAGCCCGGGCATAGAGCAAACGAAGGAAATCGTAGATCTCGGTTATCGTTCCCACGGTGGAGCGGGGATTGCGGTTAACCGATTTTTGCTCGATGGAGATAACCGGACTCAGGCCTTTAATTTTATCTACATCGGGACGTTCCATGGTTCCGATAAACTGCCGGGCATAGGCCGAAAAACTCTCCATATATCTTCTCTGACCTTCGGCGTAAATGGTGTCGAAAGCCAAAGACGATTTTCCGCTGCCGCTAAGTCCGGTAATAACAACCAGTTGATAGCGCGGAATACGCAAATCGATATTTTTCAGGTTGTGCACACGGGCACCTTGTATTTCGAGGAACTGATCCTCTGAGTAGGCCTCCGTTTGGGGTATTGAATTGCTCATCAGGCACTTGAATTGATAATATCAGGACCGGACAGGCCTGTGCGTGAGGGCAAAGCTTCCCTCAGGAATTTTTATAGTGTAAGTTTTACCGGGTTTAACGGTCAGCTCGTGGGTACGCAACCATGGGTTGAACATCCGAAGCAACTTGTAGCTAACCCCATGATTTCGGGCAAAATCGACAAGATCTGGTATGCTTTCTGATACCTGCACTTCTTTGAAGGCCAGCGGTTCGTAAAGCCTTTCAATATCCGGGTAAAACCCATAAGCCAATGGATTGCTGTGTATCATTTTCATAGCCAGGATGCGAAACAAGTAGCGTTCAGTTTCCTCTGCCATTAACAAATCGAAATAGCTGTCGGTTTGCTGACGCGACAGAAAATCGTCGATACGACGGGTGCCTGCATTGTAGGCTGCTGCCACCAGTGCCCAACTGTTGTATTTACTGTAGGCCCGTCGAAAATAGCGGCAAGCGGCTTCGGTGGCTTTTTCGAGGTGGTAGCGTTCGTCCACCTGATCGCTTACCTCAAGTTGATATTCTTTGGCTGTGCCTTCGAGAAACTGCCAGAAACCTGCCGCACCAGCCGGCGAACGGCTGTTGGTAAGGTTACTCTCAATCATGGCCAGATACTTGAAATCATCAGGAATTCCATTCTTTTTTAAGATAGGTTCAATGATAGGCAACCATCGGTTGGCGCGCTTGAGCAATAGAAGGGTTGAACTATGCCAGTAGGTGTTGACGAGCAATTCGCGCTCGAGAGCTTCGCTGACATAATACAAGTTTAGGGGCACTTCCTCGCCGGCAAAATCGAGCCTCGAAGGCAGATTTATGCTAACAATTTCCTGAGCGGGATTGCGTTCGGCCGGAAGTTGGGCATTGCCGTTTCGTGCGCATGACGACCCAAGTAAAGCAAGTGCAGGCAAGAGGAGTAAATA
>DAIOUP010000599.1:0-1462 GCA_036759465.1 Bacteroidales bacterium | reverse complement strand
ACATAACCCTGAGCGATAAGTTCTCTTACAATGTGCGCATAATAGGTCGTAAAATCGGCATGCACGCCGCCGTGTGGCAGCACAATGAGCGGATATTTGCGGCCCTTCTGCATGTTTTTTGGGGTGAACACATAGGTCCAGAATTTTACGGGATTGGTCGTTCCGGTTTTTTCGGGCTTTTTCACCTTGGCAGGCGGCGGCCCATAAATATACACCTTGTCTATATCGGCCACATCGCTCACTTTTTGATACCAGAGCAGGTCGTCGATGTTTTTGTCCAAAGCGTCGAGCCTGTAGCGTAGCTGGTCATATTGTGTCTGAAGCTCGCCGGCTTGCTGGGCGGTTGTTTGAAAGCCCCAACCAATTAACAGCAACAATAATGATAGGGTCAATTTTTTCATAACCTTTTAATCTGTGCATTGTCGGCCAAAGATAAGAACAGGCCGTATTTATTTAATAATTATTTGACCTTAAAAGTCAATCATCAAGTTAATGGAATGTCCTGGGAAAGTAAATTAAAACATTTTATTGGGAATCACTCTTTTACAAAGCGCTATATAGCTGCAAGCATCTATCTTTGTTGATCCTTAAATGAGGATTTTATACATCAAAGCAGGCTACTGTTATGTGGTCGATTAATTAAATTCATTGTGATATTATTCTGAGCAAATGCGGATGTTTATAATGACCGCAACCACATCAACTTCTATTTAATCCTTCAAGCATCTTACGCTCAAACCGGTTATTTTGAAGTAGTGAAGAACATTAATCTGTCCTGTTCGCCGGTCGAGGTTCATTCCCCAAGCCATGTCGGGTAACTGTTCCAGTGAGGACCAAAAAATTCCTGAATCTCCTAATCCGATAAAATCGAAATCTTTGAGCCTAAGTCCGCCACCCAAACCCGCAAAGCCAAATGCGTCAAAGCCAAACCGATCCTCGCATTGTCCCCAACGCGGATGCGTATTTGTGTTGCACATGGTGCCGAATGGTGAATCCACCTGCCTGCACGACTTCAGCGCATTGGCTGCGCCGTTTTGTATGTTGTGATTGTTGTAGCCTTGCGAAACCACGTACCCTACCAATTGTTCCAATTCGGCCTTGGAAGGCACATGCCATCCTATCGGACACAACCCTTCGGAACTGTTTGCTGCATACCAATAATACAAGGCACCGTATGTATTTTTCCACGAGATATCGTTGCCGTACCAGGCATACGCACCTGTGGTAGTGTTCGACCATACGGCATTGTTGTTGCCAGGATAAGTAATTGGATTTCCGTTCCGGTATTTTGTCGTTCTCAGGTTTTCCTTCATCCAGCATTGGTTGCCAATGAGTACGGTGTTGTAGGTGTTTCCGTCAACATCGGCTACCGTTGGTGTGCCGGGACAGGGGAGGCCATTGTTCAGCAAATCCGGCGCTGCATTGATATAATTTTCCTTTGTGCGCATGTTCGATCCAATAT
>DAIOUP010000598.1:0-1463 GCA_036759465.1 Bacteroidales bacterium | reverse complement strand
ACCAGGATCAGACACAATGCGGCACCAAAAGGGTCGCGCACCACGGCAATCAGTCCGCCACCGGCAAACTCAGAAGAAGCGCCCAGAATGGTTTCCGATCCGAACCAGGTGGCAAACAAAGTGGCTGTCACGAGGTAAAATGGCAGCCGGCGGCCTGCAAGCAGGTAGTCTTCGGTATTATGCACATAGCGCGCAGCCAGCAGTCCGGCCAGCAAGTTGAAAAGGGCGAACAAGATAATGGGCAGCAACATAAGCTAAGCTTTGGCTGCTGCAAGATATACCAAAAGTGATTTTACACTATATAGGATTGGTTCAGGAGTCTGCCGAAATATTTCAGAAGCTGTACATAGCGGCGAAGAGCCACCGCAGATTCTTAACCGTTTCATGTTCGGTGATCCTGCCAAACTCATCTCTGTTGAGGGTTCCGTTACTTTTTTTTGTGGCATAGGCAGCGGCAGTAAGTTCCACCTCCGTCGAAAACTGCACTTTCCCACTTTTCAGTATCACACGGGGCGAAACCCTGTAAACAGAATGTATGTTAGCACCCCGCACGGTGGAAGCGGTGCCATCAACCCTGTTGGAGTAGGCAAGAATGCTGTTTTTTGATCCAAGGTTTCGCGCATATCCGCCAAACAACCCAAACTGCCATTTGCTGCCATTGGTGTTCAGATCGGCCCAGGTGCTGAGATTATTTAATGTGGTGTAACTTACGGTATTGCGCTGAGGGTCAATCGCTTCATGAACGGCATAGCCGCCAAGCATTACCAGGTCGTACAGGTTCTGGCCATAAACAGCGTGCACCTTGGCTGTGAACTCCTTGTTTTCGTGTTTGCCAAAGGCAGCAAACGAAATGCCGCTGACTTTTTCGCTGGTCGAATATTGTTTGCCATCCTTGGTGGTGGCCAAAAGCGGCTGAAGCATTTTGAAATCTGCTACAGCTCCCGCCAGCCAGAGTTTTTCGGTCTCCTTGTCAAAGGTTTTGTGCTGTAGCACCAAACTCGTATTTGGTATTCCTGAATACCTGAGCGATGCCGAGCCCAATGGACTGGTAATGTCGAGCTGGGATGAGAATATTAATGCGGCGCTAAGTTTTCCAAACTGCTGTTTAAACCTTAGCTGCGGATTGCGCGAAAAGGGCTGAAATGGTGCTCCGGTGTTGAACGAAATCACTCCCGGGAAGCATTCGGCCGAAAACAGCGGATGCCAGGTTTGACCGGCTAGCAGCTCGGTTTTGCTCCAATTGAGCTTCACATAAGCATGGCGCAGCCTGAAACCGTTTTGGTCGTAGAAATAAGAGTTTTCATTGCTGAAAAAATCGGCTTCGAGCAAGCCGCTGGTTTTTGCCCCAAAGGCATCGGGACCTGTAATGCGTCCCCCCAGTCGCGACTGAATGGACAGAAAATTAAATGAGCTCTTGGCATTCAGATCTTTCCCCTCGGCGTCCGGCAAAACCTCCTTAGGAT
>DAIOUP010000597.1:0-1468 GCA_036759465.1 Bacteroidales bacterium | reverse complement strand
CAATTGCACCGCAGTGGAAACATCCCGTTGCCCCGAAACAATTACTACCGGTATCTCGGGATTTTCTTTCTTGATGCTGCGCATCACCTCAAGTCCCGACATGTCTGGAAGGCTATAGTCGAGCGAAACTAGGTTGGGAAGGTGGTAAATGTTTTTAAGACAATCGCTGCCACTGCGAAACAAATGAACCTCATTTTCGGGATTCAGGGCCAGATGATGTCGGAGCATTTCGCCAAAAAGCGGGTCGTCTTCGATCACAAAAATTTTGAACGGATCCATCTCTATTAATCTTGGTTGATTGGCGTTTACAGAGATTTTCTGCGGGTTTTCTCGAATTGAGAATTTTCACAAAAATAAACTCATTTTCTCCTAAACGCAAATTTTTTCAGATTTATTTTTTGCTAATCTTTGTAAAACAGTAGTTTACGCAAAACGACCTCTTTTGCAATTGATCCTCCGGCTGCAATCGACACTTGGTCTGGCCTTTGTAAAAGGGAAATTCCCAACTTTGCTGCTGGTTGGAAAATGCTCAATCCAACAGAGAAATGAATAATCGAAAGACGGTTTCTTACTTCAGCGGATTGCCCGCAATGCTTTGGTGGCTTGTCGGGATAAGTGCTCTTTTAAGAGGCTTTCTGGCCTGGTGGCTCGAACTGGGCAACGACGAGGTGTACTACTGGACTTATGCCCTGTTTCCCGACCTCAGCCATTTCGATCATCCACCCATGGTAGGTTTGATGATCCAGCTCTTTAGCCTGAATCTGCGTTTTGACAGTGAGCTCTTCATAAGGCTCTCCTCCATTGTGCTTATGTCGGCCAACAGCTTCATAATCTTCGAAATAGCCAAGCGTTTACGCAACACACGAACTGGACTGATTGCGGCATTTCTCTATAACGCCTCCATATACGCCTTTGTCATCACCGGAATATTCATCCTCCCCGATACGCCGCAGAATTTCTTTTGGTTAACCGGGATTTATTTATTGGTCCGTATATCGGACGCCGAACCTGCCGGCAAAAACTTTCCAATGCTATGGCTGTGTTTCGGGATTTTTGCAGGCCTGGGGATGCTCTCGAAATACACTTCCGTGTTTTTGTGGTTTGGATTGGCGGTTTTCGTGCTTTTTTTCCGAATCAGCTGGTTGCGCTCACCATGGCCATGGCTTGCCGCCCTGATCACTTTGCTGGTTTTCTCACCTGTAATCTGGTGGAATCTGCAAAACAACTTCATCAGCTTCAGTTTTCACGGTGCCAGGGTCACTCCACAGCCAGGCCTGCGTCCCGACTACTTTTTGCGAGAGCTTGCCGGGCAATGGCTCTACAACAACCCCATCAACGTTTGGCTGATATGGTCGGCTTTATTGGCAACAGCGCGAAAGAAACTGACACTAAACCCGGGAATACGCATGCTGCTGTTTGTGGCAATGCCGCCCATTTTGATATTTCTTGTTATCGGGCTTTTTAGGGC
>DAIOUP010000596.1:0-1482 GCA_036759465.1 Bacteroidales bacterium | reverse complement strand
CAACTATACCTTAATGCACTTTTGCCGGTTTGATCTTTCTCCGGTAATTGACCAGCAAAACGCCCCCAAGGATCATCCCAATCCAGATCAAATACCCGATACTGAAGAATTCCCCATCCACCACGCCCCACATCAGGGCTACGATCGGGATGAGGTAGGTAACCGAGGAGGCAAATACCGGCCCTGTAAGTTTAATCAGCATATTGAATGCCATAAGTGCCAAAGCCGTGCCAAGAAAAGCGAGCAGGGCGATATAGCCTAATCCGTACCAGGCAGAGGGCTCAATGGAGAGCTTAGTTATTATAGGTGTAGTTGTTAGTAAAATAACACTCGCAATAAGACCGGGAACCACAAAAGTTAACGATGTGATACTGATGGAATCTACCTTATGCAATTTCGATTTGATAAGGTTGACATTAAAAGCGTAGAGAATGGTGGCCAGAACAATCAGTGAAGCATAAGGTAGATTGAAGTTCAAGCTCCTGCCACCGCTGCTGCTGATCAGACCAACGGCGCCAGCCAGACCGATAAGTACACCCAATACCTGCAGCCATCTTACCTTGAGTCGGAAAACGAAAAAACCTACAATCAAAGTAAACAGTGGTGTGAGAGCATTCAACAAACCGGCCGTACCACTGTCGAGTCCTGTTTGTGCAAAAGCAAACAGATAAGCGGGGATCAGGCTGCCGATAATACCGGAAAGCGTCATCCAGCCAAATTCTTCCCTGCTGATTTTGCCAATGCGCCTTACGGCCAGCGGAAGCAAAAAAACAAAGGAGAGTGCTACGCGCAATGCTCCAACGGAGGCGGCATCAAAATGCTCAAGACCGCGTTTGATGAGAATGAACGAACTGCCCCATACAAGCACAAGAGCAAACAGTATGATCCACGGAAGCCAGGGTTTATTCAAAACGATATTGGAATTAGTGCCGGCAAAGGTAAAACCATTTCCCTTTCCGGCTGTTAAGCTTCTCGCTACTTGGTGAACGGCAAGGGTTCGGTCGGAATGAATAAAGTGTAAAAAATCTTTTAAAAGTTTAATCTGGTGCAACCTTTTGGCAACATGATCAACCTATGCTCTGAACCAATCTTAAACAGGATAATATCAAAGCTCAATTAACAGTTCTGCAAGAAAAAACCGCATCAAAAGGCTTAAAGCACTAAACAACCAATGCAAAACCTCAAATCATATCCCCCTGAGAATTGTTTATCCGGCGCCTTGCCTGATATAGGACCGGAATATCCCGTTCTCAGGCAGTTTTCCTGTGATGGCCAAACAACCATGTTTACCAACAAACAGGACCTTGCATCGGTTAATATTTTTTTCAATAAGTGCTGATTTACAGTTCTCGATACACCTTATATTTATATGCTGAAAATTTTGGTAATCCTGATGAATGCGATTAGCATCACAAAAGCCTGGACGAAGAAATCCAACAAAATGGGTCGTTTTGGTGTTTGGCAGTATTACCAAAGCAATTT
>DAIOUP010000595.1:0-1493 GCA_036759465.1 Bacteroidales bacterium | reverse complement strand
CAATTGGTCAGCATAGGCCCAACTTCCGCCCGCCTCGTCATATGGAACCACAAGTGCTTGTGCTCCAAGCACTACGGTATATTCGCCAAAAAGCAAAAGCTTGCCGAAAAAACTTCGCTCTCCGCTCATCAAACCGTCTTTTGCGGACCATTTCCCACCTGGTCTTCAATAATACGACCATCCTGACACAGGCTTTTAAGCTGCTGATGCACGAAGTCGGCCACTGCAGGTTGGTACTCATCGGCGTATAGCAGGTGCACATTGGGGCCTGCGTCGAGGGTAAAAGAGAGCGGAATAGCGGTTTCTTTTCTGAATTTGCGTATTCTGGCGATGGCTTCGAGCGTATCGGGTTGCATGAGGATAAACGAAGGATCGGAGGTCATCATCAGGGCGTGCAGCTGGAGCGCTTCGGCTTCGGCTATGCGCACAAAGGCCTCCAGATCGCCGCCGTGAAGGGCATGCAGCAGTTCTCCGGTATTTTTGCTGGCCTGATGGTAACGCACTTCGGCAAAGGGGTTGCCCTCCATAAGGGCGTGGCCCGCACGGCTCGAAACGGCCTTGGTGTCGGCGCTGATAATCAGGATTGTATCGCGGTAGTTGCGAAACACGGGATGAATGTTGTCAACAACTACGGCATATTCGTCATGGCTTTCGGAATTAAACGGCGTTTGACCCCAAAGCGCGGCGATGGGAAACACCGAGCGGGCGGCGCTTCCGGAGGCAAGTCGCGAAAAATAGGAGGCCTTTCGCCGGCGTTCGTCGTCGGTTAGCATTGCACCCAGCTGCTGTTCAATGTCGATCAGGCACATCACCAGCGCACTCATCGACGAAGCCGACGAGGCAATGCCAGATGAATGGGGAAAGCTGTTGCGGCTTTCGATGTGCATTTTCAGCTGGCCAAGAAACGGAAAAGCAGGTAAAAACTGTATCAGGAGCTTTTCGATCTTCTCGGCAAACGTCTTGTTTTCAGAACCTTCGAAACGAAAATGCACTTCCGGGCCTGAGGGCGACCAGGTGTAGCTTACGCTGGTATCGGTGTAAGCGTTTTGCAGGGTGAAGCTCAGCGAGGGGTTGTTGGGCAACTGATTGCCGTGTTTGCCCCAGTATTTCACGATGGCGATGTTCGAGGGGCTGCGCCAAGCGGTTTGGCCCATGAGGCCTGCTTCGGGGCTGATATGGTGGGCCGATTGCACATAATGTTGCCAAAGGCTGTTGGGGCGGTTATCCATGAATTGCAAGTTCCGTAAAAGTAAAAAGAGTATCGAGTTGCTGTCCGGCAAAATATTCTCGCACATAAGCTTCGCCTTTATCGCTCAGTGCCATCATGAAATCGCCTCCCCAGGCGCCCAGCGATTTGAGTTCGCCTTCAAAGTCAGGGAAAAAGGTCTTAACCGGCGGAATTTTGAGCAGGCCCGAAAGGATGAGCTCATGTTCGTGCATCAGGGCGGCGAAAGTTTCGGGATCTTTGGTCTCGGTCATTTTCAGGCTGATAT
>DAIOUP010000594.1:0-1503 GCA_036759465.1 Bacteroidales bacterium | reverse complement strand
GAATATGGCATTGGCTGGCTGCCGCTGGGCGGTTATGTAAAGATTGCCGGTATGATCGACGAATCGCTCGACAAGGAAGCCATGAAGCAACCTCCTCAACCCTGGGAGTTTCGCACCAAGCCGGCATGGCAAAGGCTGATCATCATGCTCGGCGGTGTTATCATGAATGTTGTTCTGGCATTTGTCATATACATCGTCATGCTCACCGCCTATGGCGAGCAATACCTCCCCACCGCCGAAGCAAACCGCTATGGTATTGCCACCGACTCGCTTGGTCGTTCGTTTGGCTTGATGAACGGCGACCGTATCCTTGCGGTTGACGGGCATTCGGTTTCTGATTTCAACAAAATTCCGCTCACCATCATTCTCGAAAAAGCAAAGACAATCAGCGTTGAACGCGACGGCAGGCCTCTCACGATCGAGCTGCCCGAAGGCGCTATCGGTAAACTTGTGAAGCATCAGTCGCCGCTGTTTCTCTCAGCGCGCATTCCTTTTGTGGTTCAGGGCTTCCCCGAAACCTCAGCAGCCCGCGATGCGGGTGTGAAGCCCGGCGATACACTCCTGTCGATTAATGGAGAGGAAGCGCGATATTTTCAGGACTTTAGGGAAAAAATTCAGCAATACCGGAATCAGGAAATTAGTCTTGGGCTATTGCGCGGAAGCGATACGCTCTATCTTTCAGTAAAAGTTCCGGAAGCCGGTCTGATTGGCGTTTTCCCCGTGCAGCAGCTTGATGCGTTTTTCAATCTTGCCAAAAAGGATTACAATATTTTTTCGGCTATCCCGGCAGGAATGACCAAGACGGTCGACGGCATCAGCGGCTACCTCAAGCAGTTGAAACTCATTGTTTCGCCTGAAGTGAAAGCTTACGAAAATGTGGGAGGCTTCATCGCAATTGGCAATATTTTCCCGGCCGAGTTTCACTGGGAAAGCTTCTGGCGGCTCACGGCCTTCCTCTCCATCATGCTGGCTGTGCTCAATTTACTACCCATCCCGGCCCTCGACGGTGGTCACGTCATGTTTCTGATGTATGAGATTGTTGCCCGCCGCAAACCCAGCGACAAATTCATGGAGGTGGCTCAGATTGTGGGCATGGCGCTTCTGCTGGCGTTGATGATTTTTGCCAACGGTAACGATATCGTAAAGCTTTTCAGATAAGGCGATTATTGTTCAAACTTTGCCTGCAATGGCATAAATCCTTCGCCCAAAATTTCGTCGGCATCGAGCACCGTAAAAAATGCCCCTGTATCGGTGCGCGCAGTGAACTCCTGCAGCAATGCCACTTCCCTGCGATTGAGCACAACATAAATCATTTGGCGTTCAACACCCGCATACATTCCTGCGGCCTTAATGAGCGTCCCGCCCCGCTGAAGATCTTTGATGATGTAATCCGTTATTTCGCTTTGCCTGTCCGAGATAAGCAATACCAGCTTGTCGTAACGCAAACCCTGCATCACCAGATCGATTATCTGACCCATCATAAAGATGGCCAGAAGCGAATAC
>DAIOUP010000593.1:0-1509 GCA_036759465.1 Bacteroidales bacterium | reverse complement strand
ATTTGGGGCTTTGGTAACATCTTGTTTTCGGATGTGTGAATCACAAACTTAGCAATCAAATGGTTGCTGCAGTTGCAAAAGGCAAAATATCGTTTTTGATTATCTGGCGAAACTTATCCCGCTCCTCGAAAAGCGGTGCGTGGGCTGAGTGTTCGAACAGGTAGAACCTTTTGAAAGGGGCCTTCAGTTGCAAATAATAATCTTTGGTCAGATCCGCGTTGACGGTGAGGTCGTATTTGCCACACACAAAAAATACAGGGATTTGAAGCTCGGGATAAGCCTTATCAAAGTTTATTTCCAGCGTTTGGGTTTTTAGTGTAGTACCAGGCAGAAAAACGATTTTAGCCTTCCAGAGCTTATATTTTTCCATTAGGGTATAGGCTCTGCATGCCCACACTGGCAGGAAAATTCCTTTGACGACGGAACGCATTTGGCGCATGGTACCTATACCAAGCTTGTGCATCAGATGGTCCCTGATTCCAGAATTGTAGAATTCGATCAGGCTTTTCTGATCGCTCAGATTATTGAATTTCTCAAGCTGCTTAAGTCCTTTTCGGTCGCCCGAGGCCTCGAGCTGCTTCGTAATATATTCGAAGGCAATTTGTTCGGATGCCGGCTGGTTGGTGAGCTGACCCATGGCGATGTAGGCATGAAATAATTCGGGAGCGGTTTCAATCGCAGGTATAGCAAAGCTTGTGCCTCCTGACCATGCCATGATAAATATTTTTTCTTTGCTGAAGCGCTTGCGCAAATAATTGGTGACCTCAATGGCATCGGATGCCAGTTGATTGAGGTTCATGCTTTCGGGGCTTACACTTTTACTGTAAGACAAGCCTCCGCCGCGCTGTTCCCAATAGCATACGGTAAAGAAATCCTCGAGCCCGGGCCTATATTTATCGAAAAGGAAATAATTAGGAAAGCCCGGGCCTCCGTGGAGAAAAAGCAGGACCGGATTGCTGGTGTCTGCCGACCGGATAAACATACCCTGCCTTACACCGCCAATTTGAATAAATGTCTTTTCCGACAGGCTGTTTGGTAAGGTATTACCTTCAGCATCTTTGATTTTCTCAGGTTTGCCGGGACTTATGATTAATAAATAGGTGAAAAATCCGGACAAGAGAATTAAAATTAACATTGAAACAGTTTTAATTGGTCCTGTTTTCGATTTCATAAAAGTCGGGTTCTTAGTCTTTTACCGTCTAAACTACAAGCTTATAATAGGGCAACCTGAACGTAGGTTCGAACCCAAGCTTTTGTGCAAGATGCATTGAGGCGGAATTTTCGAGCCTGCAGGCCCAGACAGGTTCAAGCCCGTTGCTAAGGCTGTAATCGATAAGGCTGGTACAGCAGTGCCAGGCCAGGCCGCGGCCGCGGTGCGTTGCCTTGGTTTCGATGCCCAGTTCGAGAAATCCGTCGAGCAGAAAAGCGGAAAATGCCGTGGCAACAGCACGATCTCCCTCCATCACGCAAAACCCTGCTCCGCCTTTAAGAAACTCCTCACTATTGTTC
>DAIOUP010000592.1:0-1528 GCA_036759465.1 Bacteroidales bacterium | reverse complement strand
GATCTGACCGATGAATGCCGGCGATACCTATCAGCTATTCGACGATCCAATCCGATATTACAACGCAATGATCGACGACATCGATCAGGCCAAAGAATATATATACATCGAGACGTACAGGGTTGGAAATGATACTGTTGGCGTTCGTTTCAGGGATGCGCTCAAACGCAAAGCCAATCAGGGGGTCGAAGTGAAGCTGCTAATCGACGCCTGGGGTGGCTCAGGAGTGGCAAATCATTTTTTCGACAGCCTGATTCTTGCCGGAGGAGAAGTGCGTTTCTTCGAAAAGATCAAATACAATACCGACATACTCACGAGGGGTCATCGCCGAAATCACCGTAAAATAATGGTCATTGATGACGATGTAACTTACATCGGCTCTTCGAACCTAACAGGCTACAACCTCAACTGGCGTGAGTCGGTTTTGCGCATCAGAGGCAGCCTAAGCCTTCCGTTCAAGAAGATTTTCAAACAGGATTGGTCGATTTACAATAAGTATGTCTTTGTCAAAGCCAATTACCTGAGACTCCTCCGGCACGGTCAATTCGACATTGTGCGCGACATGCCATCGATAACTAAACAACGCATCATGGTGCGCTATCTTCAGATGATCCGTAAGGCGAAAGAATCGGTAGTAATCGTTACACCTTATTTCCTTCCCGGATACCGTTTGCGACGCGAGCTTACCGAAGCTGTAAAGCGCGGCCTCGATATTCGGGTAATCATTCCGCGACGTTCCGATGTTGGTCTGGTTGATATTTTACGTAACAAATACCTTGGGCCAATGCACGAAGCAGGCGTCAAATTTTTGCTCTACAAGCCGCACAATCTGCACGCAAAACTCATGCTGCTGGATAACTCCATATTCTCCGTTGGGTCTTCCAACTTCGACTACCGCAGTTTTAGATATATGTACGAAATCGCGCTGATCGGACATGACGAAAGTATTGCAGCACAAGTGTTAAGGCATATTGAGGAAACCATACTCGAGTCCGAATTGTTCGATTTCGAACACTGGAAGAAGCGTCCGCTGATTAACAGATTTTTTGAGTGGCTGCTCCTTCCATTTCGTCATCTACTGTAAATCAGCAACTTTAACATATATGAATTTATTTTTCCTTAGAACATAATCAATAACTGTGTTAATTAGTTTACTAACTTTGCGAAGTATTGTTATTCAATTAACACAAACTGCATAACACGGAAATTTATGATCGCAGAACCCATGACCTCGCAAATGGCCATGCAACTGGAAGACAAGTATGGCGCACACAATTATCATCCACTTCCGGTGGTACTTTCAAGGGGCGAAGGCCCGCTGGTTTGGGATGTTGAAGGCAAGCAATACTTCGACTTCCTCTCGGCGTATTCAGCTGTAAACCAAGGACATTGCCACCCAAAAATCATCGGAGCACTCATCGAGCAGGCTAAAACGCTAACACTCACCTCTCGCGCATTTTTCAACGATGCTCTTGGGGTATATGAAAAATATGTAACCGAATTTTTCGGTTACGACAAAGTATTGCCC
>DAIOUP010000591.1:0-1537 GCA_036759465.1 Bacteroidales bacterium | reverse complement strand
ATCTGACAGGATACCGTCCCGGAGTAAATGACGGACACCTTTTCCGGTTTGGCACCAACGGCACGATCATTGACTCATTGCAAACGGGTATAATGCCTGTGGCTGCTGCCTTTAACTGATATCCATTCAAAAAAAAACAATTTATAACACCATGAGTACGAATAAAGTAGATGTAAGCTGGACCGGAGAAATGGCCTTTGAGGCCAACGTTAACGGCTTCAAGCTGGTCATTGATGCCGATGAAAAAGTAGGCGGGCAGAACAAAGGCCCACGACCCAAACCGCTGACACTGGCCTCGCTCGGTGGCTGCACAGCCATGGACGTGATCAGCATTCTGAAAAAGATGCGTGTTGAGCCAAGCTGGTTCAACGTGGAAGTGGAAGGTGAACTTACCGAAGAACACCCAAAATATTACCACACCATCAAACTTACCTATCAGTTTAAGGGTGAAAATCTTGAGATGGAAAAACTCCAGAAAGCGGTCGATCTGTCACAGGAGCGTTATTGCGGAGTGAGTGCCCTATTATCAAAAGGTGCCAAAATCGAAAGCAAGATTGAAGTTTTATAATCTGATGTAAGGCGGAAGAACGGCGAGCAGTTCGCTGATAATCATAGCGGTGGCTCCCCAGATGATTCTGTTGTCAATGCAATAAGCAGGCACGTTCGCTATGCTGTAGTTTCGTACATGGATGGTTTTTAGCTGGCAGTTTTCAGGATTTGTCAATTTCCTGAGCGGAACAAAAAACGCCTCAGTCACTTCTTCAGGTTGAATTTTCAGCGCCGGCCTTTCGCTGAGGATGGCGATAACCGGCAGCACATCGAAATTGCTCGGAGGAATGTAAAGTGTTGAAAGCGAACCTATTACCATAATGGTGTCGCGTTGAACCCCAACCTCCTCAACGGCCTCCCTCAAGGCGGTTTCTGTGAGCGACTGGTCCGATGGGTCGCGGCGGCCTCCCGGAAAGGCAATCTGTCCGCTGTGAACGCCATCGTAAACTGATCGTTGTATCATAATGGTACTGATGCCCTGCTGATCAGGAAAAAACGCTATCAGTACTGCGCCTTCCCGCGGAGCTTCGGTTCGGGGGATTTGAAGCAGCTGCTGACGGCTTGGAGGCTCCATTCTTTTTTGAGCCTCATAACCGGGCAATGGTTTGGCCAATTGCAGCTGCAATTCGTTGCAGAAAGAATCGAAGTAGCTTTTTTGAAACATACAGCAAAGGTAAATAATACGCCGGAGGCCCGACCCGGCAACGGTTGTCGTAGGTATTGGAAAGCTTAATCTTTTTTAACGGGCTGTTCGAATTATGACAATGATAGATGCCTATATTTGCGGATAACAAAACCTTTAGAAAAAACGTAGCGCATATGACGCAGGAAAAGCTACAGCCGGTTGAATATGCCGACACTTTTACAGACAACCCCCGATCTTTGGTGCTTTTCAACGATGATTTCAATACCTTCGATTTTGTGATCGAGACCCTAATTCAGGTTTGCGGCCATACACCCGAGCAGGCCGAAACCTGCACATGGATCG
>DAIOUP010000590.1:0-1539 GCA_036759465.1 Bacteroidales bacterium | reverse complement strand
ATGTTATATTCCTTAATCTTGCGGTAAAGCGTTCGTTCGCTGATACCGAGTTCGTTGGCAGCGTTTTTGCGTTTGCCCTTATGCTTTTCGAGTGCAAGCCTGATGAGGTCCATCTCTTTCTTCTGAAGCGAAAGGGTTTCGTTGATGATCTCGGTTGGAACCACTTCGTGCTCTTCTTCTGGCAAATCATCGTTCAGCGCGGCAAAAACGGGCTCATAGTTTTCTGCTCCCGGCTCGAGATGATGGATCAAACCCGCATTTTCACGAGCGAAATGTTCTTCCTCCGGTCGTCCTTCGAGCAGGTTTGCGACAGTCTTCTTCAGCTCCATGATATCTCTTTTCATGTCGAAAAGAACTTTGTACAGAATGTCGCGTTCGCTGAGCTTTTCGTCTTCTTTTTCGCGGGTGTAGAGCACCGGAAGCTGCGGAGTGTGCTCGGCAGGGAGGTAGGTTTTGAGGGTTTGGGCGTTTACCAGCCTGTTTTTTTCGATGATGCTGATTTGCTCGGTCACATTGCGAAGCTGGCGGATATTGCCTGGCCAACGGTAGTTTTCGAGCATTTCAGCAGCCTCATCGGTGAGTTGTAATACCGGTACACGGTATTTTTCTGCAAAGTCGGCCGCAAATTTTTTAAACAGCAAAATGATATCGCCTTTGCGCTCGCGCAGTGGCGGAATGGAAACAGGCACGGTGTTGAGGCGGTAATAGAGATCCTGCCTGAAACGGCCTTTTTCGATGGCTTCCGGGATATTTACATTGGTGGCGGCTACCACCCGAACATCGGTTTTCTGCACCTTGGATGAGCCTACTTTGATAAACTCACCGGTTTCGAGCACCCTCAGCAGTCTCACCTGGGTCGAGAGCGGCAGTTCGGCAACCTCGTCGAGGAAGATCGTTCCGCCGTTTACAACCTCAAAATAGCCTTTTCGTGCTTCGTAAGCACCTGTAAATGAACCCTTCTCGTGGCCAAAAAGCTCCGAATCGATGGTGCCTTCCGGAATGGCGCCGCAGTTGACTGCGATGTAAGGGCCATGCTTGCGGGCGCTCGATTGATGTATGATTTTAGGGAAGACCTCCTTTCCCACCCCGCTTTCCCCCGTGATGAGCACGGTGAGGTCGGTAGGCGCAACAGTGACGGCCACCTGTATGGCACGCTCGAGGCGACTGTCGTGCCCGATGATGCCAAAGCGCTGTTTGATGGATTGTATATCGGTCATGATAGTGTTTTAATCGTAACTTATTGACGCAGCGTAGCGTTAAGCTGAGTGCCAAATGTTGATATCAAACGCTCCATCGTGTGGTCTATTTCCTTGTCGGTCAATGTTTTTTCGGACGAAACGAGCACAAAACTGATAGCGTACGATTTTTTGCCTGACGGAACTTTGTCGCCTTCGTAAATGTCGAAAAGATTGACACTGCTCAACAGTTGACCAGCCGTTTGGCGGGCAATGGCTTCGATATCAGCGTAAGAGATGTTTTTGTCAACCACTAGGGCAAGGTCGCGCCGCACGGCCGGAAATTTGGGCGCAGGCTGATAGG
>DAIOUP010000589.1:0-1539 GCA_036759465.1 Bacteroidales bacterium | reverse complement strand
GTGGACTCCTCGGCTCGCGAGGCATACACTTCTATCGCCCTGTTTTCGAAATCGATAGCGGCCGAAATGGCGGCAGCTTCGAAACTGGCAGCCGAAATCTGCTTCTTGATTTCTTCACTCAGTATGCGTTCAACTTCCGAATCGTCGTGGTGATCCGGATTTTCCGACTGAAGGAAGGTATTCGTCTTTTCGTAGTGCGAAAACTGACGAGATAAAAATTCCACGTGTGCATCCTCTTCTTCGGCCATCATTTCGAAGATGCGCTTGGCTGCCGGACTTTGGGTGTTGCGGGCCACCTGGGTGTAGAAGGCTTTGCCCCTTCGCTCGAGCAAAATGGCTGTTTTGAGAATGTCGAGGGCTTTGTTGGGCTGATTCATCGATAATAACGCTTTGATACCGCAAATATAAGTTTTTGGCGCGAGCGGCTCTTTGCGGAAGGTCTTTTTTTACATTTGTTATCCATGAAACCATCCGGCATTAAACCACTTCAAGCGCATGAGCGATTGAGCAATCTGTTTAAGGCAGTCACCGGCCTGATGCCCGAAAATGTTACTGCTCTCCCACAGAGCGGCTCATCGCGACGCTATTTCAGGCTCAGCTCAGGAAGCCAAAGCCTTATCGGCACCGAGAATCCGTTAAAAGCCGAGAATCTGGCTTTCAGACATTATTCGCAAGTGTTTCGGAGCATCGGACTTCCCGTTCCCGAAGTGCTTGCCATGAGCCGCGATAACACTTGCTACCTGCAGCAGGACCTTGGCGATCAGAGTCTTTACGGGCTCATGTTAAGACATGGGGGTGCGCAACAGGCAGAAAAAGATGTAATGGATCGCTTTCGTCAGGCATTGGCACATCTGGCCATTTTTCAGGTAAAAGCCCACAAGTCCATTAATTACAGGAAGTTTGCCTTTTCAGGCCACATATTCGACAAGGCTTCCATCCTCGACGATCTGCAGTATTTCAGGTATTTTTTCTTAAAACTGCACCCTGAGCTGGTTTTCAACGAAAAACGACTGGTTCGCGATATGGAACGTTTTGCAGGGCATTGTGCCTCAGCTCCATCGGATTATTTCATGTACCGCGATTTTCAGTCGCGTAACATTATGCTTTTCAATGGCAGCAATTATTATATCGACTTTCAGGGCGGAAGGCAAGGTGCACTGCAATACGATGTGGTTTCGCTGCTCTGGCAGGCCGCGGCAGGCTTTGCCCCTGCTCAGAGGGAAACAATGATTGCTGCGTACAAAAATCACCTGTATGCACTCGATCCTTTAGCCGCTGCGACCTTCGACACCTACCTTCCAGCCTTTGTGCATCTAAGGCAGATGCAAGTGCTGGGTGCCTACGGCCTCAGAGGATTGGTGCAGCATAAGGCTCATTTTCTGAAAAGCATCCCTCCGGCCCTTCGGGCTGTGGAAGACAATCTTCATTATTTCCCCCTGCCTTCAGGCTTACCGGAGCTTTCGGCCGTGCTTGGTTCGCTTTCCTGTCTGCACCAAAAGTATCCACTATTGAAGGAAAACGACGACAAGGTGCTCAAAG
>DAIOUP010000588.1:0-1544 GCA_036759465.1 Bacteroidales bacterium | reverse complement strand
CGTTTTTTTCGAAAATTCCGGCTTTACCACAAAGCCTTCAACCTTGATTTTTGCAGCTTCCTGACCCACGCTGAGCAGTCGTTCGTTAAAAATGCCACCCATTATTCCAACTATACGCTGCTTAAACGAGCCTGTGGTAAGGTGAAAAGCTTCTTTATCGTTATGGGTCATCGTAAAAGCGACATGCGGATGAATTAGTGCAACACGCTGGAATTCGTCAATGACATGGCGCAGCTCGACCGGTGGCGACTTAAGAAAGTTTCGACGTGCAGGGACGTTGAAGAAAAGGTTTCTGACATAAATGGTCGTTCCTGTCGGACAGGCACAAACCTCCTGACTGGTAACGGTCGATCCTTCGACACGAACCATCGTTCCATACTCATCCGCAGATCTCCGCGTCCGAAGTTCAACCTGGGCTACTGCAGCAATACTGGCCAGCGCTTCGCCCCTGAATCCCATGGTGCGAATAGAAAACAGGTCGTCGGCCTTGGCGATTTTTGAAGTGGCATGTCGCTCGAAACACATTCTGGCATCGGTTTCCGACATTCCGCTACCATTGTCGGTAACCTGAATCAGGCTCTTTCCTGCATCCCTAATTACCAGGTCGATGCGGCTTGCACCCGCATCGATAGCATTCTCAAGCAATTCCTTGACGGCAGAGGCAGGGCGCTGAATAACCTCACCTGCTGCAATTTGATTGGCAACGGAGTCGGGCAAAAGCCTGATAACATCACTCATGTATAAACCTGCTATTTGCCCACGCCGAACGCCCGGATGAGGTTGTCGATGAGGTCGGTGAAAAAGATTACATACACACCACCAAGTATCACAATGGCATAGATGATAAAGGTATATCGCATGGCCGGCAGGCCTGAGGTTTGATCGTTTCTCCTCCAGCGCGAACTCATCCTCAGCCTTAGCTTCTCCTCCTCGCTAAGTTTGGCATCCAGGCCCAACTCAGCTTTTCGTTTTTCGATAGCTTCTTTCTCGGGGTTGTAGTAGCGCGGCTTATAAACGAAGCGGCGTGGACTGGCTGTCCGGAACATGAAAAGCTTCATAGTAATATGCTGTTGAATATTCGAACGCTAAAGCGCAAAGGTAGCCAAAATCGGCCACTTTTTAGTCTTCACGCACTGATGAGGCCAGCTCAGAACCGCTCAAATTGCTAAATTTGCCCTCTTAATCAAGCTGATGATTAATGAATTCTGAAACGGATTTTGACAAACTAATCGTAGTGGGCGACCGGGTATTGATAAAGCCAAAATCAACACCCGAAAAAACGCGTGGCGGACTCTTTCTTCCTCCAGGATACATTGAGAAAGAAGCCATACAAAGTGGTTATGTGGTTAAGGTTGGCCCGGGTTATCCCATTCCCAACATTCAGGACGACGATTTCGAACCCTGGAAGAAGACGGGAAAAGACGAAACGCGTTACCTTCCACTGCAGGCGCGTTCCGGCGACTTGGCCATCTTTTTGCAGAAAGGGGCAATTGAAGTGTTTTATCATAATGAGCGGTACTTTATCGTTCCGCATAATTCAATAC
>DAIOUP010000587.1:0-1545 GCA_036759465.1 Bacteroidales bacterium | reverse complement strand
GTATGGACCTGGGGCAATTTTGACGGTGGTTGTGCAGTAATGACCGGTTTTGTCAACCCCAACCGCTTCCCCAACGAAGACTGGCTCATCTCTCCGGCCATCAACCTGAGCAGCATCAACAATGCCGTGGTGAATATCCGTCAGGCAGCCAATTTTGTGAGCAACGATTGGACACTCCTTCAGGTTATGGTTTCGAGCAATTATACCAGCGGAAATCCAAATGATGCCACCTGGACTGAGCTGACTATTCCGAACAGGCCAGCTGGCAATAACTGGACTTTCGTGGACAGCGGCGACATCAGTCTGGCTGCCTTCGGCGGACAAGCAAATGTTCGCATTGCATTTCGCTATCGCTCCACCACCACAATTGCCTCAACCTGGGAGGTAAGTAAAGTGGAAGTGAAAAACTAAGTTTTAACAACAGCTTTTAAAGGCCGCCCCGCAATGGACGGCCTTTTTTTTTAAATCAATCATTTGTTTATCGACATTTACCGGCGTTAACAAACCTTATACCGAATTGCAAACCATAGACGATAATTTTTTCGCAATTTTGCACCCTTATCGGGCGTTTGTTGCGCGAAACTGAAAAGGAAATGAGTCAGAGCCTTGTTATCATCCCCACCTACAACGAAAAAGAAAATATTGAAAATGTTATCAGGATTATTTTTGGGCTATCCGAGCCCTTTCATGTGCTTGTGGTTGAAGATAACAGCCCCGATGGCACTGCCGCCATCGTCAAAAACCTGATTCCTGAGTTTCAGGGAAGATTATTCATCGAGGAGCGCAAAGGCAAGCTCGGCTTGGGAACGGCCTATATTCACGGTTTTAAATGGGGATTGCAGCGCGGTTATGAGCATATCATCGAAATGGATGCCGATCTTTCGCACAATCCCACCGACTTGCCCCGGTTGCTCAATGCCTGCCGCAACGGCGCCGATGTGGCGGTAGGTTCGAGATATATAACAGGTGTCAATGTAGTAAACTGGCCGATGGGCAGGGTGCTGATGTCGTATTACGCCTCAGCTTATGTCAGACTAATTACCCGTATGAAGGTGCGCGATACCACCGCCGGATTTGTCTGCTACAAACGTAAGGTACTGGAAACTATTAATCTGGATAAAATTCGCTTCGTAGGTTACGCCTTTCAGATCGAAATGAAATACAGCGCCTGGAAACTGGGGTTTCGCATTGAGGAAGTGCCGATCATTTTCACCGATCGCACCGAAGGCACATCGAAAATGAATAAGAGGATATTCCGCGAGGCGGTTCTGGGTGTGCTAACCCTACGTTGGCGCGGGCTCACAGGTAGGATAAAGCCTGCAATAAAGACTTAACTCATAACCTATGGCATCAGGTTTCATTATTTGCGGCGCCACAGTAGTGAATGATGGTGCCACGTTTCAGGCAGATGTAGTCGTAAATAATGGCGTGATCGTTGAACTCCTCCGTACCGGTGAGAAGAAAGAAGATTACGCCCATTTCGATACCCTCGATGCCCACGGACTTTATCTGCTTCCCGGCCTGATTGACGACCAGGTGCATTTT
>DAIOUP010000586.1:0-1545 GCA_036759465.1 Bacteroidales bacterium | reverse complement strand
TTGCAGGTGAGCAGGCTGTCGTCAGCATAAATTTTTGCCGTCGACTCGTTGTAATTGCCTGTGCTGATGTTCGAATACCAGACATCGCCTTTTTCTTCGCGGCGGCGGATGAGCAATAGCTTGCTGTGAACCTTCAGGCCTGGTATGGTCTTTATTACCTTAACACCTTCCTCAAGCAATTTTTCCGACCACTGTATGTTGGCTTTTTCATCAAAACGCGCCTGTATTTCCAGAAAAACAGTTACCGATTTGCCGTTGCGCGCTGCATTCACCAACGCATTGATCACGTTGGAATCGCGCGCGGCACGATAAAGCGTCATCTTTATGCTTCGAACTTTTGGATCAATGGAAGCCTCGCGAAGCAGATCAATGATATGCATGAAGGTCTGGTAAGGGAAATGCAGCATGATGTCCCTTTGACGGATAACGCTGAAAATGGATTGGTGAGGAGGCAGGTCGGGATGACGAATGGGCGTTATGGGGATATCCCACAAGTGTGCCGGCCCAATGCGCGGAAACGACATGAAATCGCGGAAGTTGTGGTATTTCCAGCCGGGTATGAGAATGTCCTTTTTGTTGATTTTAAACTTACGAAGCACGATTTCGAGCACTTCGGCGGGCATAGTGCGGTCGTAAATAAAGCGTACTGGTGCACCACGTTTTCGCTGCCGCAGGCTTTCGGCCATAATCTCGATAAAACTTTTCGAAACATCGTTTTCCATGTCGAGCTCGGCATCCCGCGTAAACTTCATCGAGTAGGCCTGAAAAGTGTCGTAGCCAAAAGGCATAAAAATCTCGTCGAGGTTGTATCGGATTATATCGTCCAGCAAAACCACGTGATGAGCATCGCCAGATTCGATGATGTAAAACCTGCTCAGGCGCGAAGTGGGCACTTTGACAAGGGCGTAGTCAACAGGGATAATTCCTCCTGAATGTGTAAGCCTTACTACCAGATAGATAGAATTGTCGCGCAGTCCCTCAACATCCTTAAGCCCGCTGAGCATGATGGGAAAAAGGTTTGGCCTGACCACTTCTGCATAATAGCTTTTCACTTTGGCTATCTGAAAAGTATCAAGCTGGCCAAATTCGGCGATAAAAATGCCGTATTCCCTCAACTGTTCCCTGATACGCAGGTAGATACTCATATAAGCATTTTCCTGCTCATCGATGATGCGCCTGATTTCCTTGAGCACCCTTTCGGGATTGAAATCAAGTCCCTCGCCACCTTTTTTCTGCAATTCCTTGAGACGACGCAAGGTAGCCACCCTTACCCTGAAAAATTCATCACGGTTATTCGAGTATATCCCAATGAATCGCAGGCGCTCAAAGAGCGGGTTGCCCTCATCTTTTGCTTCCTGCAATACCCTGGCGTTGAAATGAAGCCAGCTAACTTCGCGGTTTATTGTTGGTATATCTTTCACCTGCAGTTATTTACAGTGATTAAGAAAGTGAGTAAAGGCAGATCATCAGATCAGTTTTGGAAAAATGACAAATCGCACCGTGCGTTGGGCGCTGCGAATCTCGTCCCAGCGATCGGTTTCGAAT
>DAIOUP010000585.1:0-1564 GCA_036759465.1 Bacteroidales bacterium | reverse complement strand
ACTCGGCAGCATAAGTGATCATGGCCATGTCGGCAAGGTTGAGCATGATTTCCTGCTCGTCGGCAAAGCGGTCGGCAAAATGCTGAACCGAAGCACCGGCCACCATGAGGATGGCTTTTTTGAACTGCCCGAGCATCTTGTGCTTCTGATCAAAATAATCGGTGCTCACCGATCCGAAGTCGGGGATAGCCATCAGCTCCTTAGCCACGGCCATGGCCGGTCCGAGCAGGTCGATCTCTCCTTTCATGGCCCTTTTGAGCAATTCGCCCACCACCACCATGCGGTTGATTTCGTTGGTGCCTTCGAAGATGCGGTTGATACGGGAATCGCGAAATGCCTTTTCCACCGGGGTTTCGGCCGAGTAGCCCATGCCACCGTAAATCTGCACCCCCTCATCCACCACATAATTGAGCACTTCCGAGCCGTACACCTTGGCAATGGAAGCCTCAATGGCATATTGCCGCATGGCTTCCACAGCAGCAGCGCCTTTGTCCATGCCCGCGGCAGTGAGTGAAACTTTCGCATCTTCGATGTTCTGGCTCACCCTATAGGTTAGTGCTTCGGACGCGTAGGTGCGGATGGCCATTTCGGCCAGCTTGTGCTGTATGGCGCCAAAGCTGGCAATGGGTTTGCCAAACTGCTTTCGCTCAGAGGCATAGGCTGTGGCATGTTTCATCACCCCTTTGGCTGCACCCACCGTTGCGCCGGAAAGTTTGATGCGTCCGAGGTTGAGGATGTTGAGGGCAATCTTAAATCCGCCATTGCGTTCGCC
This sequence comes from Bacteroidales bacterium, assembly GCA_036759465.1. GTDB lineage: Bacteria > Bacteroidota > Bacteroidia > Bacteroidales > F082 > JALNZU01. The sequence continues at coordinate 792 of DAIOUP010000585.1, read as the reverse complement.
CAGCAGGTTTTCGACCGGCACCTTCACGTCTTCGAAATAGACTTGAGTGGTGGATGAACCTTTGATGCCCATTTTTTCCTCATCCGGTCCAATAGTCACGCCATGGCTATTGGCTTCGACGATGAAGGCGCTGAGATTTTTGTCGTCGTCGATGCGGGCAAACACAATGAGCAGGTCGGCAACACCGCCATTGGTAATCCAAATCTTAACACCGTTGAGGATGTAGTATTTGCCGTCGGCACTGAGCGTGGCACGGCTTTTTCCGGCATTGGCATCCGAACCGGCATCGGGCTCGGTGAGGCAGTAGGCGCCGATGAACTCGCCACTGCCCAGCTTAGGCAGGTATTTTTGTTTTTGCTCCTCGGTGCCGTAGTAAAGAATGGGCAAGGTGCCTATGCCGGTGTGAGCGGCAAACGAAACAGCGAAGCTGAAGCCTTTGCCCATTTCTTCGGTGGTAAGCATGCTGGTTACAAAATTTTGTCCGAAGCCCCCGTATTCTTCGGGCAGTGCAATGGCCAGCAGACCCAGCTCACCGGCTTCTTTGAGCAGCTGAGCCAGCAGTTTCCGATCGTGCTTTTCCAGCTGGTTTATTTGCGGAATGATGCGCGTTTCGGTGAAGTCGCGGCAGCTTTGCGCCATCATGCGCTGCTCTTCAGTAAATTCTTCGGGAATGAAGATATCGGCGGCAGGGGTTTCTTTGATAAGGAATTCGCCTCCTTTGAGCATTTCTTTGGTTGACATATGACTGTTAATTAAATGATTACGAAAGATTTTCAAAAATTCCTGCTGCAC
>DAIOUP010000584.1:0-1571 GCA_036759465.1 Bacteroidales bacterium | reverse complement strand
CCCGGATGTACATATCCGTGTAGAGCGGATTAGTTTCGGGGAGGTAGCCAACAATTCGCTGCACCGCAAGCGGCTCATCCTGAACGTCGTTCCCCATCACCGAAGCCCTGCCCATGGTAGGCGGTATAAAGCAAGTGAGAATTTTCATCAGCGTGGACTTGCCGGCCCCATTTGGACCGAGCAGACCAACAATTTCTCCTTTGTTGATAGTCAGACTTATGGCGTCGAGGGCGCGCTGCTCGCCATAGAGTTTGCTTACTTTTTCTACAATTACCGACATGCCACTTTTCGTTCCAATACGGCAAAGATAGTGATTGCGACATTAGACGGTTCAGGCGGCTTTGGGCATTGGGCTGAAAGTGTTAAATTTGCATGTTTTCGTGTGTGCCTTGCCATGCGATCCTCGCCTGTTCTGTATAGTGGCATACCATTGAAGATGATTTGATTAAGTGTATTGACCATTCATTTCAAAAAGCAATAATAACCCAGATGGAAACGAAACAACGAATCACCATTGCACGAGGCGACGGCATCGGCCCCGAAATCATGGATGCCACAATGGAGATCTTAATGGCTGCCGGAGCACGCATCGAAGCCGATTATATTGAAGTTGGCGAAAAGGTTTATCTGGCCGGAAACAGCTCAGGCATCAGTCCGGAGTCGATGGAAATACTCAGACGAAACAAGATTTTCCTAAAAGCGCCGATCACCACACCTCAGGGCGGCGGTTACAAGAGCCTCAATGTGAATGTGCGCAAAACTTTTGGTCTTTATTCCAACGTAAGGCCGGCCGTCAGCTATCATCCTTTTGTGCCATCGGCACACCCTAAGATGAACCTGGTGATTGTGCGCGAAAATGAAGAGGATCTCTACGCAGGCATCGAGCACCAGCAAACGCCAGAAGTATTTCAATGCCTGAAGATTCTCACCCGTCCGGGTACCGAGAAAATCGTTCGTTATGCATTTGAATTCACCCGCAGCCAGGGACGAAAAAAACTCACCTGCATGACCAAGGACAATATCATGAAACTGACCGATGGTATGTTTCACAAGGTATTCGACGAGGTGGGCAAGGAATATCCGGATATTGAGCAGGAGCACTGGATTATTGATATAGGTATGGCCAAGATTGCAGACAGCCCCGCTGATTTTGATGTAATTGTGATGCCCAACCTTTATGGCGACATTGCCTCCGACGTGGCCGCTCAGGTCGCCGGTTCGGTAGGCCTTGCCGGCAGTGCCAACATAGGCGACGAATATGCCATGTTTGAGGCTATTCATGGTTCGGCTCCCCGCAGGGCAGGGCAAAACCTTGCAAATCCATCTGGATTGTTGCACGGCGCCATTCTCATGCTGCTTCATATTGGTCAGAACGACGTGGCCGAAAAAATCCACAACGCCTGGCTCAAAACCATCGAAGACCGTGTTGTAACCTATGACCTTGCAAGAAAAATCAAGGAAACCGGCGAAACAAATTATACCGAGGTAGGAACCCGCGAGTTTGCCCTGGCCGTCATTGAGCGTCTGGGTCAAAAACCCTCAATCCTAAAGGCTATTGATTATGGCAATCC
>DAIOUP010000583.1:0-1577 GCA_036759465.1 Bacteroidales bacterium | reverse complement strand
AAGCTATACTATCTTTCTTTAAGTATTCAAAGTTAAGCCTCACGGGGTTAGGCAGTTTATGAGGGCTTTAGTAAATTTGCCACAAAACGGGCAATGAATAAAACAGAAGAAGACACTCGGGAAATGTCTTTCTGGGATCACCTAGATGAACTCAGATCAAGGCTGATCAGAAGTTTTCTTGCTGTTTTTGTTATGGCTATAATTGCCTTCATCAACCGGCAGGTGGTTTTCGACCTGATCATACTCGGCCCGTCCAAGGCAAATTTTGTCACCAACCAATGGCTGTGCAGTTTGGGGAGGGCCTTAAATATTGACGGTTTGTGCTTCAGCAATCTGAACATTCAGATTATCAATATCAATATGTCGGGGCAATTTTTGGTGCACTTATATACCTCGGCCATAGCAGGCCTGGTTTTGTCCTTTCCTTATATTATATATCAGTTCTGGAGCTTTGTCAGGCCAGCCCTGTATGCCGGGGAAAAGAAAAAATCGCAGCTTGCCATTGTCTACAGCTCTTTGCTTTTCTTGACGGGTCTGCTCTTCGGTTACTTTCTTATCGTTCCACTGACCATTAATTTTTTGGGCACTTATCAGGTAAGCAGTAGCGTAAGCAATCAGATAGCGCTCAACTCGTTCATTAGCACGGTGGTTTCTGTTTCTTTCGCAGTGGGCATTGTTTTTCAGCTTCCATTACTAATCTATTTTCTAGCAAAGGCAGGTTTGGTAAGCCCAGATTACCTCAAACGCAACCGAAAGTACATGTTGGTCATCCTGCTGATTGTTTCGGCCATCATTACACCTCCCGACATTTTCAGCCAGATCATGGTTTGCATACCGCTTTTGGCGCTTTACGAGCTGAGTATCGGAATAGCAAAAGGTGTTTATAAAGAGGCCTGATATTCAATCTTTTAAATCTTCAATCACTTGAAGCACAAAGCCCGTGCCGTGAACATTGTTTATGGAAACTGAGGGATCGTCGCGCAGGTATTTTCTTAATCGGGCAATAAATACATCCATACTCCGGCTTACAAAATAGTCGCTTTCGCCCCACACAACTTTTTGGGCGGTTTCGCGCAAGACAAGCTGATTTCTGTTGTTGCAGAGCAGACGCAGCAATGCGGCTTCTTTACGGGTAAGGGTTTTATTGCCCGATGGAGAACTTAGCAGAAGGTTATCGTATTCGAAAGTAAATCTCCCCAGCTCAAAGCATCCCTCCTCGGTGAGGGTGTTGAGCTTTCTTCTGCTGCAGCGCCTTAGTATAGCCTTGATTCGTGCATAAAGCTCATCCGTATCGAAAGGTTTGGTAATATAGTCATCACAACCCTGCATAAAACCCGTGATGCGATCATCCTGCATTGCCTTGGCCGTGAGGAAAATAATCGGAGTGCTTGCCTCTTTTTCTCTGATGTGCCCGGCCAATGTAAACCCATCCATGCGGGGTAACATGACATCCAGTACATAAAGGTCGTATTTTCCGGTAATTGCTTTTTGCAAACCTTCCTCACCGTCGGCTGCGGTTTCCACCGAAAATTTCATCAGCTCGAGGTAATCGTGCAAAAGCATACGAAGGATAGGAT
>DAIOUP010000582.1:0-1580 GCA_036759465.1 Bacteroidales bacterium | reverse complement strand
ATTGTGCATAATCCGATGTAGTGGCATTTTCGCCGCAGTGATTGGCCGTGAGCAAATAAGGCGTGTAGTCGTTGGAAGTGTTGTTGATCAGCGAGCCTGAACAATAAAAAAGGAAACTGCCCTGCCTGACGAGAATGCGCACAACACCGCGTTTCTGCTTCTGCCAGGCCGCCCCTTCACTGCAATTTACATTTACCTCGCAAGGCCCTGAGGTGCCAAAACCTTTCCAGTCGTCAACATTATAGAGTATCCCTAATTCGGACAACAGAATAAAGAAGTCCTCATCGTCTTCCGGAATTTCAAAGTGCAGGGTGAGCTGTTTGGCTGTTATTGGCTCGATGGCAAACGGCTGCCCCGCATCGCTGCTTATGTGGGTATAGGCTCCCTTCCAATCGCCCTCATCGGCCAGAAGGAATAGTTTTCCGCGCTGACCAGGATTAAAATGACTAAAATACAGCGCTGTAGTAATGCGTCGTCCAAAATCGAGAGTGGCTCTCCAATAACGTACACGGTGAACAGGGTCGTATTGCCAGGTATCGCCGGCACCAATGGCGATGCCCATCTCGGCAACATAGCCTGCAGGCTTGGGTGAAGGAGTGTCGGGATTATCTTTCGGAGGTTGTGGCAACTGGTCGGGAACTTTATAGGTGTAAATCTTTCCCTGATATTCCTTTGCGGCGGCAACGGGTAAAAGTGTTTCCGTTTGCTGTGCTTGAATTTGTATAACACAGGGCAGCAATAAGATAAATGAAATTGAGGTATATAGAATCTTTAGTCTCATTTCAAAATTTGGGCTTTAATGCCATCTGATCATGTGCAAAAGTCGTTAATCCTCTCAAACCACAGGCCTGCCCTCTGCAGGATTGTCTAATTTTGCCAAAAATAAACAGGTATGATAGCAGTTACTGGAGCAGCTGGTTTTATTGGCAGTGTGGTTGCAGGATTTTTGGCGGAAGCCTTCCCCGAGGTTCCTCTGGTGTTGGTTGACGATTTCAGCAGAAAAGACAAAGCCGGCAACTACACCAAAAAAAAGTTCAGGCAATTGGTTCAAAGAGAGCACTTTGAAGCTTGGCTGAGTGAGAATGCCTCCCAGATGCAATGGGTGATTCACTTGGGTGCGCGAACCGATACCACAGAATTTAACGTCGCAGTGTTCGACGAACTCAACGTTCGCTATACCAAATCCTTATGGAAAATTTGCTTCGACAATAATATTCCATTCATTTATGCATCATCAGCTGCCACCTACGGAGCAGGCGAATTGGGTTATAAAGACGACCACGTATTGCCCTCTCAGCTTAAACCTCTGAATCCTTATGGTGAATCGAAGAATGAAGTGGATAAATGGGCACTGAATCAATCGGCAACACCTCCTTTCTGGGCCGGACTGAAATTTTTCAATGTTTACGGGCCAAACGAATACCACAAAGGGCGCATGGCTTCAGTGGTTTTCCATGCCTTCCGTCAGATTTCCGAAAGCGGCTCGATGAAACTTTTCCGATCGCATCGACCTGATTTTGAGGACGGAAAGCAGCTTCGCGACTTTGTTTACGTCAAAGACGTAGCGCGCGTTATCCTTT
>DAIOUP010000581.1:0-1583 GCA_036759465.1 Bacteroidales bacterium | reverse complement strand
GTTTTAATACCAACATACAATTAATTTATGGCTTGATCAAAGAGTTGGGATTTTTTACCCTTTTATAATCTAATGGAGCTCCTATCTCACTCACTTTTGTATCTGTGGCATTGTAGTCGCCTGTTAACAGATGCGTTGGATAGCCGTAGGTGATTCGGCTCAATTTACCAACGTCCTTTTCGACCATAATCTGTGTCCCGATCCCGAAACACTTGCCTAATCACAATCAGCCACGCTATACTGGCCCCTCGATGCTTTGGGCACTTTACCATTTCATGGCCGGCTTTATATCATACCATTCAAGGTACTTGCGGGCGGTTATACCTGCAATATCGAGCTTAAGGTCAAAACAATATTAAATTTTGTGATTGTCGCTTTTACAACAACGCCCTGGTTTGAGCCTTCCGACTTTCCTAAAACCCAGACCTACAGCCAATGTGTGGCCTGGGCTATGGCCATATTTTCCGCGATAAACTCATCGAACAACTAACCGGCTTAATACCGGGAGCCGATGGTGTTTTCAGTGGCATCACAACATTCTCTGAGCTCACTCTGGCCTACACTGAAAGTAAATTTCGCATTACTACTATGGCGTGGGATACGACACAGGCGATGTGGAATTGTTTGAAAAGCCTAGGCGAAAACATTCATGTCATAAAAGCCATGAAAATTTCCAAGATAATGATCGACATCACCATCGACATTGTCAACAACTACAACGCTGATGCCGATTGCCAGCAATATAAGGTTCAGCAAACCCAGCGTAAGTCGGTTACTGCAGCCACCTTGCTCGACCCCAACGAAATTGCCGGACTTTCAGGCATAGGCGCACTAAGGTTTGTCAATGATTATTGCGCCGACTATACCATATTCTTCGTAAACATGAACACGGCCACGGCCAATGCCGTTGAGGTCTTCGTTTACGACACACTCCACCTCAACCGCCTCGATGCATCCACATTCCGGTTTGGCGGTATCTGACTCGGAGGAACAACCCCTCAGGTGATCAACGACGGCAACAGTTTTGCCAAAGAAATCGACCTGCGGACCAATATCAATTGCATCCTCAGGGTTACAAGCACCTTTAATCTGCATAACGGCGTGGCTTATTGGCACTTTATCAGCCTCGATCCGGTGACACGCGACATTACCGAAGACCCAATGCAGGCTTCCTGCCTCCGAATGTCAATAAGCCCCAGGGCGAAGCTCGATGTCGTGCAAAGTGGAAAAAAATTCACTCTATAATAATCGCATATACAAAGCTCAGGCTATCATTGTATTCTATTTTAGCGAGCCACATTTCACAAAAGCGGATAAACCGCACCTACCTGATTCCACCGGCAAGCTCCGTAACGCAAATCACCAACGAAGCCAACAGGAAATACAGGGTTCGCTGGAATGGAACGGATGCCGGAGCAGGTATTGTTAAATTCAACATCTATAATTCCGTTGCCAACGGACCTTTCGTCCTTTGACGCATTCGCACCTTTGCACCTCCGATACGCTCACTGCCTTGCCATGCACTTATTACCGCTTCTTCAGCTAGGCTGTGGACAAACTAGGTAATACCGAACCCCTTAAAA
>DAIOUP010000580.1:0-1595 GCA_036759465.1 Bacteroidales bacterium | reverse complement strand
CTTGGGGGAAGTTGAGGGCGGTGAAGTTGTGAAAATCGTCTTCTATTTCAGGGCCTTCGGCAATGACAAAACCTACCCGCTCGAAGATGCTGTTGATTTCGCGCCTAACGATGGAAATAGGATGGCGTCCTCCGGTTTCGGGCAGAACAGGCAGGCTGGTATCAAACTGAATCGTGTTTTTCTGCTCTTCCTCAAAGCGTTCCTGCAATTGTTTCAGCTTCTCTTCGGCAGTCTGCTTCAGGGTGTTGAGCAGCATTCCCATTTCCTTACGCTGCTCGGCGGCAACCAGTCGGAAATCGGCGAACAGAGAGGGAATAAGGCCTTTTTTGCTGAGAAACTTCAGCCTGAATTCTTCCAGCTGCTCTTTGGTTTCTGGGACGGCATGCTGCACTTCGTCTAGCAGCTGCGCAATGCGGTCTTTCATTGGGTTGAGGCTTATTCGAGAATCATAATTTTCATCTTCACATCGGTAAGCGGACGATCGCCGGGACCGGTTTTTACGGCGGCAATTTTATCGATAACGTCCATTCCGTCAATTACTTCGCCGAACACAGTGTATGCACCGTCGAGGTGGGGTGTACCGCCGATGGTGGTGTACTGGCGACGCTGCTCAGGGGTGTATTGTACGCCATTACGGGCGGCCATGGCATTGAGGGTTGCTTCGTCGAAACGCTGACCCTGAACGATATAGAACTGCGAGCCGGACGATTTCTTTTCAGGATTCACCTGATCGCCCATACGGGCTGCAGCCAGCGCGCCCTTTTTGTGAATGTAATGCGGCCTGAATTCGGCATCGATGGTATAGCCCGGATCGGTCTGACCGTTTTTATTGCCTCCGCCCTGGATCATGAAATTGTTGATTACGCGGTGAAAAGGCGAGTCGTCGTACCAGCCCTGCTTGACTAATTTGATGAAATTATCACGGTGTTTGGGCGTGTCGTTGTACAACTTGGCCGTTATGTCGCCATAGGGTGTTTTGATGAGAATCAGGGTTTCCGGTTTGGGTTTTTGCTGAGCAAAGGCCGACAAAGTAGCCGCAATGAGGAAAAATGCTAAAAAACTGCGCATAGGAAAGTGTGGTTAATAAGCCGCAAAACTAAGAAAAATGCTTAAAAGACAGCTTCTCAACCCCTGCCGCTGCGGGCGGCATTAAAACAGGCACGGCACAAGGGCTCATAGCTCTCGGTTTCGCCAAGCATGACCAGCTTGTCGCCTTCAACCTTTCGGTGTGAGTAATGAGCCAGATTGCCGCAACGCATACAAATGGCATGAACCTTGGTAACATACTCTGCCACAGACATAAGCGAAGGAATAGGACCAAAGGGATTGCCCAAAAAATCCATATCCAGTCCAGCCACAATAACCCTGATACCCTGATCCGCCAGCTGATTGCATACGCTCACCAGTTGGCTGTCGAAAAACTGCCCTTCATCAATACCGATCACATCGCAATCGGCGGCATAAAACAAAATCTGTGAAGCGCTTTCTACGGGAATGGAGCGGATGGCGTTGGCATCGTGCGACACAACATCCTCATCGCTGTACCGTTTATCGATATGCGGCTTGAAAATCTCAGCCCTTTGGCGGGCAATACG
>DAIOUP010000579.1:0-1597 GCA_036759465.1 Bacteroidales bacterium | reverse complement strand
AACCTAGTCTTTTAGGTGGTTTTAAAAGAAGCAGCAAATGGATCGATCTCGCTCAAAAACTGGATATTGGCTGGTGGGTAACTTCAGCGCTTGAGTCGAATGTGGGCCTGAGTGCCATTTCCCAATGGACAGCCACTTTAAACAATCCGCTACCCCAGGGCCTCGGAACAGGTCAGCTTTACAACAATAATTTTAAAAGTCCTCTGCACATACGTGAGGCTCAGCTGTGGTACGATCCCCAAATTCAATGGGAAATTCCTTTTTGAGATGAACGGCCTGATAGTTAATAAAATATTGAATATCAATGGTGTTGATTGCGATTTGAACAGAGCGGAAAGCCTAAGCTGGCTTGAGGCCTCCGAAGAGCCGCATCTGGCCGAACTTTCAGCATTTCTCAGACAATGGGCGGACAGTGGGGAATACCTCATCCAACAAACATCGGGCTCCACCGGAAGCCCGAAACTGTTGAAAGTGCGTCGCAGCCAGATGTTGCACAGTGCAAGGCTTACCATCGAATTTTTTGGACTACGGCAGGGGATGACGGCCCTATTGTGCATGTCGCCGGCATTTATCGGTGGGCGCATGATGGTAATCAGAGCATTGGTGGCCGGAATGAAAATCGTGGTTGTTAAGCCCGAAGAGAATCCCCTCGTCAGGCTGAATCAAAAGATTGATTTTGCCGCCATGGTGCCTTTTCAGTTTTCAAGAACAATAAAGGAGAATCCTGAAAAGTTTGCGCTTGTGGATAAGCTGATCCTGGGAGGTGGTCCTGTTCCGAAGCTGCTTGAGGATCAGGCACAAAACATCAAAACTGAGGTCTGGCATACCTACGGCATGAGCGAAACCCTCAGTCATATTGCTTTGCGGCCCATAAATGGCCAGGGCAGATCAGCTCGTTTCAGGTTATTGCCCGGAATAAGTCTGCGCCTCGACGATCGTTCGTGCCTGGTGATTGATGCTCCCCATTTGAACGAGGAGACGCTTATAACTAATGATATAGGTCGTATCTATCCGGATGGTACGTTCGAGATTCTCGGGCGTGCCGACAATGTAATCGTTAGTGCCGGGCATAAGATCCATGTTGAAAACCTCGAACAGCAAATCGCCGCTTTTCTTGATACACCCTTCATCATCAGCTCTTTACCTGACAATGAGGCAGGTGAAGTGGTGGTATTGGTGATAGGGGAGAGCCCCAGCCCGCGAAGGCTTTTCGAATTGTGGAAGATGCTTGAATCGGCGCTTGACAATAAGGACCTCCCTCGCCGGATGATAACTTTGGATCAAATTCCTCTCACCGGCTCGGGCAAACCCCACCGGCAGACGATCCGCGAAAAGCTGGCGGCTAAACCTTGAGGCTTCAACCGTTTGCGTTTGCACCCGTTGTCCGAAGGCTGTCATTTTATCCTGCAATTTCAGGCTTTTACTATCTTTACGAATTGAAGAAAAAAACAAAATCCAAACGAGATAACGTATGAAGGTTAAACGGTTTTTTCGACTGTCGCTGATTTTAAGCTTTTTATCTATACAGCATCTAACGGGCATTTTTGCACAAGAAGTAAGCCGCATCGAGCCGCCGTTCTGGTGGACAGGCATGGCT
>DAIOUP010000578.1:0-1599 GCA_036759465.1 Bacteroidales bacterium | reverse complement strand
GGCAGGATGAGCGCTGAGGATTTGGCTATTATGAAAGCGCAAATCGATACGTTGCCCGTGCATCCTTTCTGGATAGGTCTTTTTGGCGGCATGATTGCCGGGTTGACCATTAATCTTGTTGCGGGCATGGGCGAAGAAATGGGCTGGAGGGGTTTTCTTTTGCGTTCTTTTGAGGGAAGAAGCTTTTTAAAAACCTCGCTTGTCGTTGGTTTCATCTGGGGAATATGGCATTTTCCGCTCATCCTCATGGGTCACAATTATCCCGATCATCCTCAGATTGGCGTGCTTATAATGACGCTTTGGTGTATGTTGCTCGGGCCTTTATTTCTTTACATCACCCTCAAAGCCCGATCGGTTCTGGCGGCGGGTCTGTTGCACGGAACCTTGAACGGAACAGCGGGAACGGCAATTGTAGTCCTTAGCGGAGGCAATGACCTTATGGTCGGGGTAACAGGTGCTGCGGGCTTTATTTCCCTTGCAGTCGTTTTAGTGGCGCTGATTGCATACGATTATTTTTCCGGACAGAAAATCATGTGGTCCAGCGTTCAACTTAACAAAACTCAATTAAATGGTAATCAGCCCGTTGATGAGACTGATGTGGTTGTGGGTCAGGAATGATTGAGAATGCTAAGGGCTTTAATTCTGTCCTTTTCGAGCTGATGGCTGAGCGCTTCGAGCGAATCAAACTTGTGCTCGTCACGTATGCGCTCCACAAAGCTGATGCACAGTTCGTCGCCATAGATCTCCTGATCGAAATCAAACAGATGTGCTTCAATGGTCAGCATTTCAGATCCCACTGTTGGCCGGAATCCTATATTGCTCATTCCTAAATATGTGACTCCTTTATGTGTTATCTGGCACGCATAAACTCCAGTGGCATGAATGAGTTTGTACTGCTCGTCGATGGCCAGGTTTGCCGTCGGATAACCAAGCTTTCGGCCCATAGCATTTCCGTGCACCACAGTTCCGCAAATGGTGTATTCGTAGCCAAGCAACTTATTTGCTTTATGCACATCGCCGGCTTCAAGGGCTTTGCGAATTTTGGTGGAGCTAACGGCAATATGTTCAACATCCTGGGCAGGAATACGTTCCAGCTTGAAGTTGTACTTCAGGCTCAGGTCGTAAAGCAATTTAAAGTCGCCCATGCGATTCTTGCCAAAATGATGGTCGTAGCCTACCACAAGCCGGGCGGGCTTTATTTTTTCAACTACGTAATGGCGTATGAATTCTTCCGAGCTTGTGCGTGAAAATGCGCGGGTGAATTCGATGATTATGACGTGATCGATGCCGGTTTTTTCAATGAGCCGCAGCTTTTGCTGCTGAGTGGTTATGAAGCGCAGGTGTTGACTGTCGATGTTGAGCACCATGCGCGGATGGGGATAGAAAGTGATTACAACCGTTTGGCCGCCAATCTTTCTGGCATCTTCGACCATTCTTTTAAAAATGGCCTGATGCCCCAGGTGAACGCCGTCGAATGTGCCTACTGTTACAATGGCGTTTTTTACCGGCTGAAAATGATTGATATCGTTGTAAACTTTCACGTTCTCTATGTTTTATCGGATTCGCCTTATCCGCGGGGCTAAATTAGCGAAGTAATCC
>DAIOUP010000577.1:0-1600 GCA_036759465.1 Bacteroidales bacterium | reverse complement strand
ATATAAGGGTTAAGCGCCGTAACAAGGCCAATTGAGTTGTGCACCATTACGCGACAGCGGTCGGCATTGGCCGTAATGCCTGTGATGCAGCGTTCGCGGAGCACTTTCATGCCATTGCGAAGCATTTCCATCGATTCGAACAGGCTCTGCACCATCACGGGCTCCATCACATTGAGCTCCAGCTGACCAGCCTCGGCGGCTAATGCCACAGTCAGGTCATTGCCGATCACTTTAAAAGCAATCTGGTTGACGACTTCCGGGATGACCGGATTAACTTTACCAGGCATGATGGTTGATCCGGGCTGCATGGGCGGCAGGTTGATTTCGCTGATGCCGGCGCGAGGGCCTGAGGAAAGAAGGCGCAGGTCGTTCGACATTTTTGAGAGTTTTACAGCAAGGCGCTTGAGGGCTGCCGAATAGCTCACAAAATCGCCTGTGTCCTGTGTGGCTTCGATAAGATTGCGGGCCAGGCGGATATCGAGCCCTGTTATAATGCGCAAGTAAGGAATCACTTTTTCGCGATACTTTGGTTCGGCATTGATGCCTGTGCCAATGGCCGTTCCACCCATATTTACTTCCAAAAACAGTGCGGCGGCCTTGTTCAGGTTATGCACCTCTTCTTCAAGCGTTACGGCAAATGCCGAGAAGGTCTGCCCCAGGGTCATCGGCACAGCATCCTGCAGCTGGGTGCGACCCATTTTGATAATGCCCGCAAACTCGCGTGCCTTGTCGTGCAGTGATTTAATGAGATCCTGCAATACATTCACCAGCCTGTCGTTGGCCTTGATCAGAGCGATTTTAATGGCAGTTGGATAGGCATCGTTAGTGCTTTGCGACAGGTTGACGTGGTTGTTGGGATGACAATATTCGTACTGTCCCTTTTCGTAACCCATGATTTCGAGCGCACGATTAGCAATCACTTCATTCGCGTTCATATTGGTGCTGGTGCCCGCACCGCCCTGAATCATATCCACTACAAAAAAGGTGTGCCAGCGGTTGTCGAGGATTTCCTGACAGGCCTGTATGATGGCGTTGGCAAGGTCCGTTGGTAACTGACCCAGCTCATTGTTGGCCCGTGCTGCAGCCATTTTCACCATAGCCAGTGCGTTGATAAAGTCGGGGTAAAAGTTGAGCGTTACGCCGCTGATGTTGAAGTTTTCGAGGGCGCGAAGGGTTTGAATGCCGTAGTAATATTCGTAAGGTACATCGCGATAGCCCAACAGGTCGTGTTCCTGTCGGGTTTTGCCGCTTTCGTACTGGCTGGTGGCATTCATCAGCCGGGCGTTGGCGTAGCGCATGCGTCGCGATACTACCTTGGTGATATTTGAAAGAATTACCAAAGCAATGGAGCCCGACGAACGGAAAAGTTCACGGTCGAGGGTGAGGATGGTACTCTTTTCCACGGCACGGGCCGAGGTGCTGTGTGGCGCGTCGTCCATTAGCGAACCCTCGCCGAGGAAGTCGAAACGGGCGAAAAAGGTAATTCGCTGCTCGTCGCCATAAGCGGTTGTCTTAAACAACTCTACCTTGCCTTCGGCAATGAGAAAGATCTCGCGCCTTGGAGCGTTTTCGGCAAACAACAACTCCCCGGGTTGATACT
>DAIOUP010000576.1:0-1603 GCA_036759465.1 Bacteroidales bacterium | reverse complement strand
GCGCTGGCTGGATGCGAAAGCCGCCGGGGCCAAGTCAGGGATCAAGTTCGGCTCCTATGGGACCCTGCTGACGCATCCCCGCTGGCGGCGTCATGCCTGGCTCGGCTTGCTCCTGTGCAGCGCTGGCATCATCGGCCTTTGGGGCATCGGCAACTTCCATCCCACGATCGTGCGTTCCATTGTGGAAGAGCACCTGAAATCCAAGAACCTGACGCCTGAGGTGCTCGCGAGCGAAAAGGCCTTCTGGAGTTCGATGGCCCTGCTGTTGCAGAACGTCGGAGCCTTTTTCGGCATGACCGCCATGGCCAAGGTGGCTCAGGTGAAGGGCCGTCGCCTGGCCTTTGCCCTGGCGCTCCTGCTCTCGTTTGGCACCACTGTGTTGGTTTTCAAGGGATTGCGTGAGTTCAATCAGATCTTCTGGATGATCCCGCTGATGGGTTTCGGCCAGTTGGGGGTGTTCGCCGTTTATGCGATCTACCTGCCCGAGCTGTTCCCGACCAGCTTGCGCAGCACCGGTACCAGCTTCTGCTACAACTTCGGCCGCGTGGTGGCGGCGACGGCTCCCTTTACGATTGGGCAGATTACCCGGAGTCTGGGCGGTAACCTCGAGGGGTTCCGGACGGCCGGGCTCTGGGTAAGCTTGGTGCTGCTGGTTGGTATTACGGTGCTTCCGTTTTTGCCGGAGACGAAGGACAAGGCACTGCCGGAGGAGTGAGAAGTTCTGTTGCAGGTCCCGCGCAAGCGGCGCCTACGTGATGTTTGTTAAACGTCGGATAATTTTACATAAATTGTCAGATGAGTGGATGTAAATTGATTCGGCAGAATCAAATTCCGCCGCAAATGATTTTTTATTATCAAATGATCAACAACACCTTCCTTATCTATCTTGAGAGCCCCCAAGGGGTGTCTCAACAGGTTGGCACGTCCATTGCTTTTCACCGAAGATAATCTCAAATTTCCACATGAACACTATGAAGAAAGCTTTGATCGGTGTCTGCTCCGCAGCATTCCTCGCTCTGAACGCTCACGCGTTGACCCTAATCGGAAACTTCACTCCGAACACGCCATCCAATCCGGCTCAGGAAGTCTCCTATATCAACACGCTAATCAATCCGGCCGGGTACGATGCTGGCGCGGACCTTACGAAAACCGTCGCCGCGATCAACTACGAGTTAGCGAGTCTGACTATCAAAAACTCGCTTCCTTTGCCCTCCGCTATCGTAACCGGCGCATTCAAGGACGATACTAACCCATTGCCCGCAGCGGCTTACACCGATGTCGTTAATACCGGATTCACATATGTGCTTGGTAAGTATGGTAACATAAGCTATGTTTGGTCGGTTGCCGCTGATGAGACGTTCTCACTGCCGGCTTCTCTAACAGGGGGAGGAATTTCGCATATCTCAATGTACCGGTCTGATTCTGACACCCCCGGCGTTCCGGACAGCGGCTCCACCATCGCTCTGCTCGGTTTGGCCGTCGCGGCTCTGGCCTTCGCCAAGCGGAAGTTCTAAGTTGATCTGAGTTTTATTTCGAAAACCGAAGGCTTCGTCGCCTTCGGTTTTTTTGTGTTTACTGAAATCGATCACTGTCCTGGCTGACC
>DAIOUP010000575.1:0-1603 GCA_036759465.1 Bacteroidales bacterium | reverse complement strand
ACTGTACCTTAAGCGGTATATTCTTGTTTTCGAGTGGCTTGATGGTTTTAGGGTGAATCACCGTAGCGCCATAGTAAGCCAGCTCAATGGCTTCGGAATAGGAGATTTGACTTATTTTCAGCGCAGCGGGGAATCTTTTTGGGTCGGCATTGAGAAGGCCGGGTACGTCTTTCCAGATGACAACTTCGCTGGCATTGAGGCACCAAGCCAGAATGGCCGAAGTGAAGTCAGAGCCCTCGCGTCCCAGCGTGGTTGTTCGTTTGTCGGAGGTCCCGCCAATAAAACCCTGAGTGAGTAGAATTTTCTCGCTCGTCTGCTCAAACAATGTATTTACTTTCCCGGATGTTGTCTCCCAGTCGGGATCGGCTGATCTGAAACGGTGATTGGTTATAATCAGCTTTCGGGCATCGGCATGATGATGCTTCATGCCAATCTTTTGGAAATAGTGGCTGATAATAGTAGTTGAAATAAGCTCGCCGTAGCTCACGGTCTGGTCGTATTGTTCGTCGTACGAAAGGTGTGTGAGCTGAAATTTGTCCCAAAGCTCGCGCCACAGCTTTGCCAGTTCTGGAGCAGCCGTGTTTTGTTCACCTTTGAACAACTCATCCGTGATGGTTTTATGATAATTGACCAATTGCTCGAAAACCACTGAGGCATCCGCCGAATTATCGCGGCTCAGGCGCAGTATCTTCTCCAGGGCGTTGGTGGTTTTTCCCATGGCCGAAACAACGACGATAAGATTATCGCTTTCGTATGCCATAAGGATGTCGGACATATTGCGTACCGCACAGGCATCCTTGACCGAAGCACCCCCGAACTTGAAAACTTTTATCACCCTCTAATTCCTCTTGCTAAATTGGCAACCAAAAGTACTACATTTGTTAAAAAGCCTTTCCAATTGGAGCATTTACCAAGCCAAACACTTAAATCCATGAAAACACTTGTCGAATTTATCTGGGAACAGCAGTCCATTTCAAGCCAGGCCACAGGCGAATTTTCGCGTTTGCTCAACGACATAGGCATCGCCGCCAAAATTGTAAACCGTGATGTAAACCGGGCCGGATTAGCCGGGGTGCTGGGCCTTGAGGGCACTACCAATGTTCAAGGTGAGAACCAGAAAAAGCTCGACGTGCTTGCCAACAATGAGTTTATCAAGGCATTGCGCAATGGAAGGCAATGCGCCGGCATTATTTCGGAAGAAAACGACGAAGTGGTGATGTTTGATGAAACAACCACCCGCAATGCCAAATACATTGTGGCCATCGACCCGCTCGATGGTTCTTCGAACATAGAAGTGAATGTGCCCATTGGTACCATTTTTGCCATCTACAGGCGCAAGTCGGTAGGCAGCACCATCACCATGGAAGATGTTTTGCAGGCCGGCACCGAGCTTGTTTGCGGAGGCTATATCATTTACGGCTCCTCGACAATGATGGTTTACACCACCGGCAACGGCGTGAACGGTTTTACCTACGACCCCACCTGCGGCATTTTCATCCTTTCGCACGAGAATATGAAAATCAAAGACCCCGGCAATATTTACTCCATCAACGAAGCCAACTACATCTATTTCCCGGAAGGCGTAAAGCGCTATATCAAATAT
>DAIOUP010000574.1:0-1608 GCA_036759465.1 Bacteroidales bacterium | reverse complement strand
TACAGCGGTTTGTGGCAGGCATTTTACCAAACCGACCGCAAGCCCAACGACAAGGTGTGGGATATGTACTCGGACATTCCAGGAGGAACACCGGCCTATGAATACACTTTCTTCGTGAACCAATGCGGCAACTATAATGCCGAGGGGCAATGCTATAACCGCGAACACTCGTGGCCTGCCAGCTGGTTCAACAGCTTAACCCCGATGTATACCGACCTCTACCATATCGTGCCTACCGATGGCTATGTGAACAACCGGAGAGGAAATTTCCCATTCGGCGAGGTGAACAATCCAAGCTGGACCTCCACCAATGGCTCGAAGCTTGGTCCTTCGGTTACTCCGGGCTACAGCGGAACGGTGTTCGAACCTATCAACGCCTATAAAGGTGATTTTGCCAGAGGATTCTTCTATATGTCGGTGCGCTATATGGGTCAGGATGCGGGCTGGGCCGGGAGCGAGATGACGCAGGGCGCCGAAATCAGGCCCTGGGCGGTGACCATGCTTTTACGCTGGCATCAGCAAGACCCCGTGAGCCAGAAAGAAATCGATCGTAACAACGCCGTATTTGCCCTGCAGCAAAACCGTAATCCCTTCATCGACAGGCCCGAATTTGCCGCACTTATCTGGAACCCTGCTGTTGGACTTGATGAAAAAACACCCTACGTTTCGGTGAGCACATGGCCTAATCCCGCTATCGGTTACACCTTTGTTCATTGTTCGGGCTGCAGCGACATGGCAACGACAGTGCAACTGCTCGATAATGGCGGACGTGTGGTGCGCAGCGAAACCCTTCAGCTTGAAGCCGGAAGCAGTCAAATGAACCTGACCGGGCTCAGTGAAGGATTTTATCTACTGAGGCTGCAACAAAATACCGAAACCAAAGCATTTGGAAAATTATTCATTCGAAACTGAAACACTGCAATGACTAAAAGAGCCAACATCCGCATTACCAAGGAATTCAAATTCGAGATGGCCCACACCCTTTTGGGCTACGACGGTCCCTGCCGGAACGTTCACGGACATTCGTATGAGCTGAGCGTAACAGTGATCGGCCAGCCAATCGACACCAAGGGGCATGTAAAACTGGGAATGGTGATGGATTTCGGCGATCTGAAAAAGATTGTCAGGTCAGAAGTAATTGATGTCTTCGACCATGCCCTTGTGCTCAACAGGGAAGTTCCGGAGCATATCACAAGTCACCTGAGCGAGGCTTTCGAAAAAGTTATACTGCTCGATTATCAGCCTACCAGCGAGATGATGGTGATCGACTTTGGGCAGCGTATCGCATCGCGATTGCCAAAGAATCTGAAATTGCACAGCATTCGTCTTCGCGAAACGGCCACGAGCTATGCTGAGTGGTTCGCCGAGGACCAATAATAAAAATTGCGGGGACTGATCACCGACCAGTCCCCACAATCAATTGACTCTTAGTGGCTCTTTTTCAACTCTTTAACTGCTTCGATAAATTCGGGCAGGACTTTAAGTGCATCGCCCACAATGCCATAATCGGCAGCTTCGAAAATAGGTGCTTCGGGGTCTTTGTTTACGGCCACTATCACTTTCGAACCGCTCACTCCGCCAAGGTGCTGAATGGCTCCTGAGATACCA
>DAIOUP010000573.1:0-1618 GCA_036759465.1 Bacteroidales bacterium | reverse complement strand
TAACTCAGATTAAGCAAATTTATTTTTTAAAAAATGGTTTAAAAACCCAGGATGGTCGCTAACGACCTTTTTCGATCAGGAAAAAGGAGCTTTATTGGGTTTTATAAGTATTCCGGCCTGAACCGTTCATTTTTTAAAGATAAAATACACGGCCAACACCAAAAAGGCAAAGCCGATGACATGGTTAAGGCGGAATGCTTCGTTTCTGAAAACAAGCAGACTAAAGATCACAAATACTGTCAGGGTTATTACTTCCTGCAACACCTTCAGCTCAACGAGGCTAAACGGACCTCCGTTGCCTTGATAACCGATGCGGTTGGCCGGCACCTGAAACATGTATTCAAATAAAGCGATCGACCAACTGATGAGAACAATCCATGTCAGGTTGAGCTGGTCAAAACCTCTGATATCCTTAAACTTAAGGTGACCATACCAGGCTAAGGTCATAAATGCATTCGAAAGAATCAGCAGCAATATAGTGGTAAGGGCTTTCACAGATTTTCAGTTTTGCTGCAAAATTCTGCATTTTTAAGATTGATTGGAAAGCCGACGTTCACCCTGCAAGCCCAAAATGGCTATTTTTGCGCTTCAAAATTCCTGAAATGAACATTGCCCGGATCATTGCCGAATCGGTATCTGTTAAACAACAGATGTTGGCTGATGAAGCTGTGATTAATCAGATAAGCCGGATTGCTGTAATGGCAACCGAAGTATTCAGGAAAGGGGGTAAACTGCTCTTTTGCGGCAATGGCGGCAGTGCTGCTGACGCTCAGCATATTGCCGCTGAGCTGAGTGGTCGTTTCAGGTTCGACAGGCCTCCACTTTTTGCCGAGGCCCTGCATGTGAACAGTTCGTATATGACTGCTGTGAGCAATGACTATGGCTTCGAGAAGGCCTATGCACGTCTTGTGCAGGCCATGGGCCGCAATGGCGATATGCTTGTGGCGCTCAGTACTTCCGGCAATTCGTCGAACATCATTGAAGCTATTAAAGCTGCCAAGCAGGCCGAAATGATCACCATCGGGCTCAGCGGCAGCACCGGAGGCGCCATGCGTGATCTGTGCGATGCAACCATTTGTGTACCCTCAGAAATTACGGCCCGCATTCAGGAGGCCCATATCATGATCGGCCATATCCTTTGTGAAATCATCGAAAACGACCTCTTCCGAAAAGCATGACAAAAACCTCATCGTGGCCGGCTGCAGACAAAGAATGGACACTGTTTCTCGACCGCGATGGCGTCATCAATGAGCGCCCACCGGGCGACTATGTGCGTGGTATTGAAGGTTTTCAATGGCTTCCAGGCGTTTTGGAGGCAATGCCAATGCTCTCAAAAGTTTTCGGCAGAATAATCGTTGTTACAAATCAGCAGGGCGTTGGGCTCGGTTTAATGACTGCTAAGCATCTGGAGTTGATACATCAATACCTGAATAGAGCTGTAATGGATGTCGGGGGTCGCATTGACGCTATCCTCAGTTGCACGATGTTGCGCGATGAAGCCGATAATTGCCGCAAACCGGGTCTTTCAATGGCTATCAAAGCGAAGCAAATGTTTCCAGAAATTGATTTTCGTAAATCAGTGATGGTTGGTGACACGGAAAGCGATATAATATTTGGT
>DAIOUP010000572.1:0-1623 GCA_036759465.1 Bacteroidales bacterium | reverse complement strand
GAATAACACAGTAATATCTGAAATAAGAAAAAGGCTGCCCGTCGGGCAGCCTCTTCTTGTATTTTTCAAAACCTGTTTTCAGCCAAAGCCGTAATAGCCACCGCCGCCCTTTTCCTCACGACGCCTGGCTATGGTTTCGAGCACCCGGAGCTTTTGCTCGTCGGTGTAGTTGTCCCAATTGGAAACCTCCTCGGCCGAACGATAGCATCCTACACAGACCATATCCTCGTCGTAGGTGCAAATAAGCTGGCACGGTGATTTAATTTTCTTTTTGTTCATGCTTATAAATTACTTTTCAAACCATCAAAAACAGGCCGACAAGCACTTTGTTCAAAACCTTTTGATATTGATCACCGCGATACCTCTGCTCTTTGTACCAATCCAGATTCTACCCTGATTGTCGGCGGCCAGGCTGCTAACCCAGTTATCGGGAAGCTTGTTGCCCGTATTAAAAGTCCTCCACTTCGAGCCATCAAACACCGAAAGCCCGTTGGGGGTGCCAAAATACATCCTGTTGTCCTTGTCTTCGGCTATTGCGTTAACGCGGTTGAAAGCCAGGCCATCGTTCATAGTGTAAGTAATGTAGTTTTGCCCATTATAGAGGGTTACACCGGCAAGATTTCCGAACCACATGCGCGAAAGTTTGTCGGGATAAACACAAACCACGAATGAAGCCTGATTGTCGTTGGCCAGAAAAGTCTGCCAGCTTCCCGACCTGTAACGGCTAACACCGAACTCAGTGCCAAACCACTTGTATTGTTCGTTATCAATAGCCACCGATCTTACGATATTATGCACAAGTGCACTTCCGTTCTGTTTCTGCAGATGAATCCAGTTTTGACCGTCAAGGTAATTTACGCCCAATCCGGTGGCAGCCCAAGGCCTGTTGTCGGAATCTATGGCAACATCATATATATAATTGTATGCCAGCCCATTGCTGGTACTATAATTCTGCCAGGTACCATTCCGAAACCGGCTTAAGCCGAAAGGAGTGCCAAACCATACGGAATTATCGCCTGCAACGGCCACAGAAGTAACCTCGTGGTGTATCAGTCCCTGAGGGGCGTTAAAGCTTTGCCAGCTTTGCCCGTCGAATCTGGATACCCCAAATTCCGTTGCTACCCACAGCACTCCATCGGCACCAAAAGCCAGATCGTTTACATTGTTGCTGACAAGGCCGTCCTTGGCTGCATAATATGTCCATGCCACATCGGGCTCAAGGACTTCCTTCTTTCCGCAATGCTGCAGGAATAGGGGGCTGATCAACAACAAAAGACGCAAAGTTTTCATAGGCACAAAGTTAATCAAGATGCATTCGAATGCGCGAGGCAACAATGTCGATGGCTACCTGGTTGGCTCCTCCCTGTGGTATGATGATGTCGGCAAAACGTTTTGTTGGGTCGATAAACTGCTGATGCATGGGCTTGACAAAGGTTTCATAATGCCTGAGCACGTCAATAAACGAACGTCCACGTTCTTCAATATCCCTTTGAATAATGCGCATCAGCCGGTCGTCGCCGTCGGCATCCACGTATATTTTTATGTCCATGCGCTCGCGCAATTGCTCGTTGGTGAGCACCAGAATACCTTCGACGATAATCACCTTGGTGGGCTGTACAGGAA
>DAIOUP010000571.1:0-1625 GCA_036759465.1 Bacteroidales bacterium | reverse complement strand
ATCTCCTATGTTTCGAAAAACATCCTGCTGCAAAGCCTCGCTTTTCATCACGAGCAATTTTGAAGCATCGCGCTGCTCAAGCGGGTAATGGGCAATACGATAATCGGGAAGCGGATAGTCGTATTGCTCTATGGGAATTGCTTTAACTGTCATATCCGGCTTACAATCCTACTTTTCCGATTTGAACAATACAGGCTTATAGGTGAGCATAAGCCAGCCAAACCATGGAACAGCCAATTTTTCGGGTTCGACCCTTTTAACAAAAGCGAAATTGTCGTTGGCCATATACCAGGCAAATCCGGCGTTGAGGTTGAGGTTGTTGCGAATATTGTAATTCCAGATCAGATCAATTTCGCTGCCCAAACTGCCCTCGAGCACCTGATTGCTGTTTAAAGGATTGATCACCGGCTGGTGAAGCCAAAAGAAATGCCACTCGGCAGTAAATGTGCCATACTTTTTGGTTTGCCGCGAGAGGGAAGGATAAAGGTTAACCCATCCACCGCCTGCAGTGCTGGAAGGCAAAACATATTGATTAAGGCGTCCGTGACGCAGATAGCGCACGCCGTAAAGCAGATCGAATGAGTGTTCCCTATTCAGATAATTGGGGCTCGTGTTTGTTCCATCATTGCCGCTAAGCAGGTCAATTCCGATGCCCGGACGAAGACGTGCAAGCTTCCACCCTGCTTCGGCGGTGGCAAAGTAGCTGTGCATGTCCTTGCCTTTCTGGCTTTTTCCCCGCTGAATGTAATAGTTGGCTTTAAAATCGGAGAATCGTTTTTGCATGCTGAAGTGTCCGCCAAGCGTTGCCATCATATAAATGGTATTCGATTGCCTTTCTTTCTGGTAACCGCTAAAGATGGCCAGTCCGCTCATATAGGCGTTCTTTCCCAGGTTGCGCTTGATATAGAGGAAGTTTAGCGTACGTATTCTGTTTTCGATCGGATCAACCAGAAAGAAGTTATTGCCAAAACCCGATCCTTGTTTTGAGGCATCGTTGTTATAAGACAATGCCAGGTCGATTTGCCATTTATTTTTCGAGCGGCTGAAAAGCAGGGCGTCATAGGTCTGTCCGTATTGCGGCCAGTTGCGTGCCGAGAGCAAACGCTGATCATCGTATGCAAATTCCTGTCTGCCAACTTTAAGGTATTCATTTTGTCCGAGCTTAAATCGCAACCAGGCCTGATGTATTCCGAGGCTTGAGGTATTGAGTTGTGTCGATGTCCTGCTGGCAAGGTTTTCGTCGCCCCAAACGCGTATGTCCTGTAGTCCGAAAAAGAGGTCGGTAATTTCCCCTTTGTGCGATATATTAAGTCTTGAGCGCTGGGTAACATAAGCCGTTGGCACATCAGTTATGAGCGGCACCTGTCCGAAACCGTGATTCAGTTCGAACCGTGGCCTGATTTCGGCACTTATTTCAAGCTGGGCAATTGCCTCTGCAGATGCCAGCAGCAGGCATGCAATAATGATTATGGTGTATTTTGCTTTCATGCCCCAAAGTTCGTAAAAAAGGGAAATAGCGGCATTTCCTTGCCTCAACAGTCATTGCAGTCTATCTTTGCATGCTAAGCAATAAAAAAACATGGCAATCACCAGGCATATTCCCAATCTGCTCACCCTTTTCAATC
>DAIOUP010000570.1:0-1628 GCA_036759465.1 Bacteroidales bacterium | reverse complement strand
GAACATATACCAAATGGTTTTATGCCATGGCAGAATGTTTTCTTTGCGCAATATGGCCAGGTGCGAACGCGCAGCCAGCAAGGGATTAGAGGAGCGGGAGCCTTTGCGGAGCAGGATAACGGTGGTCGGTTTTTCGAGATAGGCCGATTTCACTTTGCCCGATTTAAACACATCCAGCCAGAAAGCGTAGTCTTCGTGCACAAGGTGCCCGGGAACCGACCGAAAATACAGTTTGCCAAGGCTTTCTGTCAGGTACATGGACGAACTCATGGGGATGGCGTTGGTTTTGAGCATGTCGTGATAGGTGGCATCGGGCAGTAGTTTCACCAGCTGCCGGGCTTCGGGATTCCGCTCTCTGGAGTAGTAAACGGCCGAATACAGCAAGTTCACCCCATTGCGTTGGCCGGCCATCTGCAGTTGCCATTCGAGTTTTTGCGGCAGCCAAACATCATCGGAGTCGCAGAAGGCAATCCATTTACCCCTGGCCAGACGCGTGCCTATGTTGCGCATACGGGCCACTCCCCTGTTGCGGGCCGAAACAACCAGCTTCACACGGTTGTCGGCTGAGGCAAAGCGGCGTGCAATGCCCACCGTATTGTCCGAGGAACCGTCGTCGAGCACGATGAGTTCGAGCGAGGTATAGCTCTGGCCGAGCACGGCAGCGATGCTTTCGGCAATGGTGGCCGCCGTGTTGAAGCAGGGCATGATGACTGAAATTGTTGGCTGCGTGTTGGTCAAAACGATCGGGAATAGTTCGCAAAATTAGCATTTTCAGCCAAATATCCTGACCGTCTGAATAAGCTCGATTGAAAATATTCCGACGATGGCTTTAGTCCTGACCGTCAGTTATTTCTGATGATTCAAGTTCTTTTTCTACCGGTGTATCGTCTTCCGCTTCGGGGGGTGCCATGGTACGCAGGCTGAGGGCCAGTATGGCAAAGGGTATGGGGTCGCCAATGCTGCCCAGGGCAAAGGTGTTGAAGACAAAAAACAGCCAGATCGGACGGGAATGCCGTGTGGTGAGAAAATCGCGCCGGCCGAGGTAAGGCAGGAAGGTAAGCAGAAAGAGGGCCAAACCAACGATTCCTGCTTCGAGCATGAGTCCGGCCGCAAAGGCGGTGGGCCGCACTCCTTCGAATTGTCCGCCATGCTCCGAGGCAAAGTGCGCGATGGTTTCGGCCGGCAGACCCAGAGCTTCCATGGCGCTGATGCTGGCATTGCTCCAGGCTCCTATTCCTGAACCAAAAGGATGCACAATGCCATAGAGGTAGGCACCCCAGACGCTGATAAAACGGAAGCCGGAGTTTTCGACCAGCCAGGGGATAAATTCGGTGTATTCCTGTTCGAAGATAAGGTTGTAGGCAATGGTTATGGCCCTTGGGGCGTCGTCGCGCGGACCTAAAGTGCGTATCAGGATGGCCAGTGAAACGCTTGTAACGATTCCGGCCACGATAAGCTGCCGGCGGTTGAAGAGCGAAAGCACGTAGATCACGAACATGACTAACCCCACAAAGGAGCGCAGGATGAAGATATCATAGAGCGCCAGGGCGACGATGAGAGCAACGACCGGAAGTTTTTTGGTGTCGGCATTGTGCACCAGCATGAGGTAGGCAAAAAAGTAGTGAACC
>DAIOUP010000569.1:0-1634 GCA_036759465.1 Bacteroidales bacterium | reverse complement strand
CCGCGGTGCAGACCAATCGTACTGCATTTTGGTGACCGATTTCAAGCTTACCGCCGACGGCAAGGCAAGGGTGCAGACCATGGTAGAAACCACCGACGGATTCCGGATAGCCGAAGCCGACCTGAGGCTGCGCGGACCAGGCGACACCCAGGGCACCCAACAGTCGGGCATAGTTCAGTTCAGGCTGGGCGATCTGACAAAAGATGAAAAGATTATAAGCCATGTGCGTACAGTGGTTCAGGAACTCCTTGCAGCCGACCCTCAGTTGAGTGCCCCCGAGAACCTGCGCACAAGGCAGGAATTCGAGAAGCTTTACCAAAAAACTTTCGACTGGAGCCTCATTGGATAAGGCTTTTCAGAAGGTTGGGCAATAATTTCAAAACATGCCATTTTGGCATTTTTAGTAACTTTGCACTCCAAAATACAGCCCACATGAAGATCTCCTACAACTGGCTAAAAGAATACCTTGCACTTGATATTGAACCCACTGTGGTATCCGAGATGCTCACATCGGCAGGCCTTGAGGTGGAAGACATTATTGAATACGAATCTGTTAAAGGCAGCCTGCGTGGCGTTGTTACAGGGAAGGTGGTCGAATGCCGCCGTCATCCCAATGCCGATAAGCTGAGCCTTACGAAGGTGGATGTTGGCGGCCCGGAGCTCCTAAGCATAGTGTGCGGTGCACCTAATGTAGCTGCCGGACAAACCGTGCTTGTAGCCACGGTGGGCACTACATTGTACAAAGGAGAGGAATCGTTTCAGATAAAACAGGCCAAAATACGCGGCGAATTGTCGGAAGGCATGATCTGTGCCGAAGACGAACTGGGTTTGGGCGATTCGCACGATGGTATTCTGGTACTCGATGACAAGCTGGCGAAAGGCATACCTGCTGCAGAGATATTTAATGTTGTCAGCGATACCGTGTTTGAAATCGGACTCACGCCAAACCGCGCCGATGCCGCATCGCATTTGGGCGTCGCCCGCGACCTTATGGCGGTGCTTAACCACCGTGCAGGATACAGAAAGTATTCAATTCAGCTGCCCGACGTCGGCGCTTTCAGCATCGACGAAACATCGCTCAACATAGAAGTAGAAGTAGAAGACCCTATTGCTTGCCCACGCTACTCGGGCGTCAGCATAAGCGGACTCAAGATCGGGCCATCTCCCGAATGGCTGCAAAACAAGCTCAGGGCAATTGGCCTCCGACCTATCAACAATGTTGTAGATATCACCAATTTCGTGCTTTTCGAAACCGGTCAGCCCCTCCACGCCTTTGATGCCAAAGCCGTTAAAGGCAATAAGGTTGTTGTGAAAAAACTTCCGAAAGATACGCCTTTTGTAACCCTCGACGGGGTGGAGCGCAAACTTACCGGAGGCGATCTGATGATTTGCAATGCCACGGAAGGCATGTGCATCGGCGGCGTTTTCGGCGGGCTTCATTCTGGCGTTACCGAAACCACTACAGCCATTTTCCTTGAAAGCGCCTGCTTCGATCCGCGTACGATCAGGCGTACGGCCCGTCATCACGACCTGCATACCGATGCTTCATTCCGTTTCGAACGCGGAAGCGACGTAAATGCTACTATTTACGCACTCAAAAGAGCTGCTCTGTTGATTCGCGAAATCTGCGGAGG
>DAIOUP010000568.1:0-1637 GCA_036759465.1 Bacteroidales bacterium | reverse complement strand
GTAACCAATCCATGCCGAAATGCCCGATCCGGCTCCCGGACCAGGAGTAACGCCTGATTTGTATGCCTGGGCGTAAACAAAAAACTCGCTCCCGCTGGTGATGGTGCCGCTGCCGGGCCACTGCAGGTTTACCCAATCCAGTGTGGGCGCAGGGGTTACGGTGAGTTGTCCTGAATTGCTTCCTGTTCCGTTCCAGAATCCGCCGGTTCCACCGTAAACATAGTCGGCATTGCCTAGCTTGAAACGGCTGGCGTAGTAATAAGTTCCCGTTGAGGAGATGGCTGCACCGATATTGGCCATGTATTCATCGTTATTGCCAACATCGGTGTTATAAGTGGCCGACACCCAATTGGTCCATGTGTTCGGATTGGTGTTGCTTGTGGAGTAACCAATCCAGGCCTGAATACCTGCACCCTGACCGGCTGCATTCGTTACCCCGCTTTTATAAACTTGGGCATAAACCGTGAAATTACCTCCCTGAGCTATAGTGCCGCTCGTTGGCCACTGCAGGTTGGCCCACTCAATCTGGGGCCATACGTCGCCGCTGCATGTCACGGTCTTTGAATCGGCTCCAGTACTCGTAATGTTGATGACTTCGCCATTGTATGCTCCTGCCGAAAGACCCGATTTCAAACGAACATAGATCACCGTCTGATCCACCGTGCCACTCGTGGGGCTGAGGGTTATAGGGTTGGTGGGCGTAAACGATAATCCGGTGCCGGTGGAAATTTCATAATTTGTTGGCGGAGTAATTGTAATATCTGCTGAAAGACTGGTCCCCGATACAGTGAAAGATTGCTCGGCCGATGGTCCGGAACCGATGGTGTAGGAGAAACCGGTTAATGTGCTTGCTGTTGTATTAAGTGTTGGGTTAGCCGAAATGATTGTCAAAGTATTACCTGTAGGCGCATTTGATCCGCTTCCCATGGTGACTAAACTGCCACTGGCGTTTACGACTTTTGAGGTATATGCAGTCGAATTTATTGTTGTGGTCGACTCGATACCGGGAATAAATGTTGCTCCGGTTGTGGCACTTGCCGAAATATTGCCCACAACGAGGTAGCTCCTGCTGCTGCCGGCCTCCATATAGGATAGTGTGATGCCTGAGAAGGTAATTTCTGTGCCCGAAATGGTTCCCGTCGAAATCAAATCGTCCATATCGTCAACAACGCCATTACCGTTTAGGTCATCGTAAAGCCGAAGCGAGGTGATATCGGTTGAACCACTGGCTGATATGGTGGCTGTTCCTCCATTGTTTACAAGCAGTCGCTTAAGCGTTGAATTGCCTTCGTTGGCTTCGAGCGTAAATTGTCCTAAAACTACATTGGATGAGCCTTTTGTAATGTTACCGGTGGCCGGCGTATTAGAACCTTTTGTGATCGTTTGCATAACAGGCGAAAAAGCCAAACCTCTGAAAGCATTATTTCCAGAAATAGTCCTTAGTGTAGTAAGCGTAATTGTAGAAGTGCCATTATCGGTGCCTCTGACAATCGTTGTTGGATTTGAGGCGTATATCACGGCGCCATTAGCAGCGCTTTCATTAAAACTGTAATTGGTCCAGTCAACAGCTATCCCAGTGCCACCAGTAAACCCACTGGTTATCAATGTGCCACCTGACCAACTACTCGTATAAACAC
>DAIOUP010000567.1:0-1640 GCA_036759465.1 Bacteroidales bacterium | reverse complement strand
GCTCAGGGCGGAACGCTTTTTCTTGACGAGATTGCCGATATGAACCTCCATATGCAGGCCAAATTGCTCCGCGTACTGCAGGAACGGGAACTTACACGAATCGGAGGAAACGACACCATAAAAATTGATGTTCGCCTCATTGTAGCCTCAAACCGCAACCTGGCTGAGGAAGTGCAGAAAGGTAAGTTTCGCGAAGACCTCTACTACCGACTTCTCGGCCTTCCCATCGAACTACCCCCCTTGCGCTACCGCGGAAACGACATCATCCTGCTGGCCAAATACTTTGTAGACGAATTTTGTCGCGAAAACAAGCTTGGCAAGATTACCGTTACAGAAAGCGCACAGAAAAAACTTATGGAGTATCCTTTTCCGGGCAATGTGCGCGAACTGAAAGCCGTAGTGGAGCTTGCCGCAGTGCTCACCGACAGCAACAAAATCGAAGCCCATCACATCTCGTTCAATGCTACCAACATTTCTACCAACTTCCTCTTCGAAGAAAGCACGCTCGACGAATACAACCGTAAAATCATCCGCTACTATCTAGATAAATATAGCAACAATGTGATGCTGGTGGCGCAAAAGCTCGATATCGGCAAAAGCACCATCTACAGGCTTCTCAAGGAAAATAAGCTCTGATGCAAAGCTCCGGTCACAACGACAACCAAAACTACGACCTGACAAGGCTTTTCGACTATGTAGGCACCGAGCCCGAAGATGTCAGAGAAATGGTGGCCATATTTATCAGTGCAACATCCGAAAGCCTGGCCAGAATGGAGGCTTGTATCGCACTCGCCGATTATGCCACCCTATCAAGGGAATCGCACAAATTTAAAACCTCGCTGCAGATTTTTGGCTTTGATGACCAACTGGAAACCATTAAGGTGTTTGAGCATGCCACTGAAGCTTTGCCTGCAGACTCCATCGAACGTTTTAATCTTTTGAAGATCCGTCTTTTGAACGGTATTGAGGCCCTGCGTGAAGATTATGGACTTAGGTGAGGGTGATCGAAAGATTCAAAATTCAAGATTCGAAGATTAATCTACTAAGATTTCTTTGGGAACGATTTTTTTGTCCGGTAATCATAAATGACGTGATCTGACCTGAGTGGGGACTTACCATTTTTTTTAATCATACTTTTTTCATCCTAAACATTGAACGCAAGAATTGTTGAGCATTTTATAGGCTTTCCTGATTGTATTGGCACAAAGCCCCTTACTCAAACATCAAACTTTTTTTGTTTCTTGCCGCCCCAAACGCATCCATCTATCCATGAAAATTGACAAGGCAAGAAAATCGGGTTTCGGCTCATTTACAAAGAATTACTGGGTTGTCATCCTGATGGAGTTTTTCGAGCGAGGCTCTTACTACGGCGTCATGTCGGTGCTATCGGTATATCTGGTGATGAACACGGCCGATGGAGGGCTCGGTTTCAGCAAGGAAAGTGTAGGTGTGATCAAGAGCACCATTACTCCCCTGCTCTACTTGCTACCCATTTTGGCCGGAGCTTTAGCCGACCGTTTTGGTTACCGTCGTTTGCTTATGCTAGCCTTTGCCTTGATGAGCCTTGGTTATCTGCTCACCAGTCAGGTAACCAGCTACACCGCTGTATTTGCCAGCCTGCTGCTGATGGCCGGAGCCAT
>DAIOUP010000566.1:0-1640 GCA_036759465.1 Bacteroidales bacterium | reverse complement strand
ACCTTGAAGAAGCAATTACTTGACTAAAATTCTGATGCTTGCCGCACGACCATCCTGCTCCAGCCTCAGGAAATAGATTCCTGCAGGAGCGCTAAAAGGCAATTCCTGTTTGCTGGCACCCTGCGCATTGGTTTGCAACAAAGGTCTTCCGCCAACATCCATCACCGTCATGCGCGCTTTTGAGAAGTTTTCAGGAACAAAAACCTGTATCTTTCCCGATTCGTAACGTGCCTTAACTGAGCTTGTTCCAACTGATTGCAGACCAACTGCTCCCCAGTCTTCAATGCGAATATCATCTACAAAAACGCCATAGCCCTGCGGGCTGTGGGCACGCCAGGCCAGATAGCCCATCCCGCTTTGGCTAGGAATAATCAGGACTTCGGCCCACTGCCAGCCGGTTGCGCCATCAAAACCGCTTAGGCTAAGCAGAGGCTGACCAAAAGAAGTCGCTTCGGGGCTCTCACCCCAGTAAACCGACATTTGCTCGGCCGTACCTGGCATAAAGGCTCTGTAGGCAAAGCGCAACGAATATTCCTTACCCATCTCAAGGACTATTGGCTGGGAAATGAGCCAGTGGTCGAAGGATGTGACGATTAAACCTGAAGTATTAAAACAGCCAATCGCCCTATTGCCTTGATGACTTATCAGACTGGTTGTCTGCCATTTTGCTGCACCTTGCGATTGTTGCTGCCATCCTGCTGGTATGGTGGAAACCCCAATCTGTTCAAAGTCCATGATGTAAGGAAAAGTGCTTATGGCATCTATGCTGTTGAACGTCCAGATTTCGGTGCAGGCATCGTTGGCACCGAAATCATTGATCGGCACTACTTTCAGGTAATACGTAGTGCTGTGCTGGAGCGCAATATCGAACGAATTCGCCTCCATTAACACGCCGTTCAGCACATTTACAGGGGTTTCCACACCCTGACCATCGGTGCCGAAAAATACCAGATAGGAAGTTGCGAAGGGGGCTGGTTGCCAGCTAACCGTTAGGTTCAGCAGATTATTCTGGCTACCCGTTTCCGGACTGAGGAGACCTGGCGAACAGAACGGCACACCCTGATATTCATTAATACCGCTCACAATCAGCGAAAAATTCTGGGGCTGCTGTAAGGTGCCCTGGTGATCAACTACAATGGTATAGTTTCCCGCAACAGGATTGGAAATGTAAACCATTTCCACATTGTCCACATTGTTCTTACCGATGGCTGTGGCTGCCGCCTGCGGGTTTTCGGGGTCGAGGCTGTAAGGATAGTACTCGGTCAAATCCGGTCCGATAATTTTCAGATCCAGATTATTGACAAGCATCGGCGTGCGCGGATTGAGCTGAGGTGATAGCACGGTTCCCGGGGGATCGATCCATGCGATGGTAACTTTCAGTGGTTCGGTACCCGAAGCCTGAATCTGGCGGGTGTATGCAGTGCCATTTTGCAGCATTAGCTCATCAATAGCATTCTGAATCACATCGTCCTGTGTAATCAATTCGGCCGCTGCCCGAGCGTTCATCAGTCCCCAGCCAAAGCGATAATCCGGTCCTTGCGTTGTTCCTGCTTCGTCGGCTGTATGGATCACCAAAGCGCGGAGTGTGCTGGAGCGCATGCTCTGTCCACTGTGAGTTTGCTGATAATGTTGCTGCAACA
>DAIOUP010000565.1:0-1643 GCA_036759465.1 Bacteroidales bacterium | reverse complement strand
GCTGGCCCTGAGCTTGAGCATACTCAACAGATCAACCTTTTGCATGAATTTTTCGTTGGCCAGGTTCCAGCCCAAAGCAAACGACGGGAAGTTGGAGTAACGGTTGCCAGGGGCAAATTTGCTCGATCCGTCGCGCCTGAACGTAACTGTGCCAATAAAACGGTTGTCGTAAGTGTAGTTGATGCGTCCTAGATACGAAATCATGCTGTAGTAGAGATTTGCATCCACACCGTTGTAGATGCTCTGCAGCATATTGATGTTGTTGGTTTCGTCGAGTATGTATGGAGGAAGGATATACCAAAAGTCTCGGCTCTCGCGCAGGATATTCTGTCCGGCAAAGGAAATGAATTCGGAGCGTGAGCGCTGCATGGTGTAGCCTGCCACTGCATTGAAACTGTGCTTGTCGAAGGTCTTAAGCCAGGTAAGCGTATTTTCCCAAAGCCATGTCAGGCTTTCGTTCTGTCCTTTAAACAGGTCGCTGAACTGGTTGTCCTGTTGGGAGGCCGTCCCGTCGGGGTTGTAAATCGTATAGGCAGGTGTAAAGCTCATGGATTTATTGTAGCCACCGTCGATACCAAAACTGGTACGGAAAAAGAAATCCTTTTTCATGTTGAGGTCAGCAAACAAATTGCCAACTGCCCTGATGCCAGTGTTGTAGCTATTGGAGTATTCCAAATCGGCCAGCGGATTGCCTACATTATAAACCACGCCAAACGAACCGTCATCATAATAAGGTTTGAGCACAGGTTGGGCGCGATAAACCGAATAGGTGACATTTGGGGCGTTGCGCTGCTGATAAGGCGAAAGCGTTATATTATTACCGATAGTCAGACCATCAACAACTTTATAACTGTTGTTGAGCTTTAGCGACAAACGCTTAAAATAACTCTTTGGAATGATGCCATCCTGATGATACAAACCAACGCCCACATAAGAATTGAGCCGATCGTTGCCGGCCGAGATAGCAATCTGGTGATTATGCATCGGTGCCGTCCGGAAGATCAGGCTCTGCCAGTCAGTATTGGGCACAGCATCAACATTATTATACGAACCTGATTTAATCTCGTTGCTAATGATAGCAAATTCTTTTCCACTAAGGAGGTCAATTTTCTTGGCCAGCCTTTGCATCGAAAATTCAGTCGAAAGGCTTACCTGCGGTTTACCTGAGCTCTTGGCCTCTCCCCTGTTGGTGGTAATTAAAATTACTCCATTGGCCCCACGTGAGCCATAAATGGCAGTGGCCGAAGCATCTTTGAGCACTTCCATCGATTGAATGTCGCCCGAGCTGAGGAACGAAATATCGTCGAGAATTACGCCGTCAACAACATAAATGGGTGAGGTGTTTCCGAAATTGCTCACGCCGCGAATTCTCACAGCAAGTCCGGCACCCGGCGCACCGCTGGTTGTTGTAACCTGAACGCCCGCAACCTTACCCTGCAGGGCCTGGGTTGGATTACTTGCGGTGATTTTACGGATGTCGTCGGATTTAACGGAACTTACTGCACCAGTAAGGTCGCTTTTCCGAACAACACCATAACCAATTACAACAAATTCTTCGAGCATGGTCGTGGCTTCCTTCAGCGACACGTTGACTTCGCTGCGGCCGCTCACATCAACCTCAAGGGTTTCGTAGCCCGTGTAGG
>DAIOUP010000564.1:0-1646 GCA_036759465.1 Bacteroidales bacterium | reverse complement strand
AATTTTGCCTCGAGCAGGGTGAGCACATACCCCTGTATGTTAAAGATCGGAGTTTTGAGCTCATGCGAAATGTTTCCAAGAAACTCACGGCGATATGCAGCCATTTTGCGCAGCTCTTCGATCTCCATGTTTTGACGGGCGCTCCACTCAATCACGGCTTCTTTGATGCCTTCGATGGAGCCCGACTGACTGCCGTTTTCGTTGCCCCTGCGTTCGATGCGTGATTTGAAACCCGGTATGGCTTTGTAGATCAACCTGATCTTCTTGTAAATGAAATTGTCGATAAACCTGAAGCTCACCCCATAGGCGAGGCCAAAGATGAAAAATGCAATTGCAAGAGCGAGCCAGATGGTAATTTTAAAGCCTGTTAAGGCAACAACAACGAGCACAACAAGCAGCGCAAGCGCTACCGTTGACGATGTTGTCAGGGCAACTTTTCGTGTTTCGTGATAACTACCGGGCATTTAATTCAATCAGTCCTCAAATTTATAACCAACGCCCTTAACGGTGCGAATGTTTTCAAGACCGATTTTTTCCCTGATTTTGCGGATATGAACGTCGATGGTGCGGTCCCCAACAATCACATTGTCGCCCCACACCTTGCTAAAAATCTCTTCGCGGGTGAATACCTTGTTTGGCTTCGAGGCCAGCAGGCGCAGAAGTTCGAATTCCTTTTTGGGAAGAACGATTTCCTCGCCGCGGTTAATGACAACAAAACGCTCAGAATCAATGATAAAGTCTTTTACCTGCAGGGTTTCGTGCGTTGGTTCGGCCTGCGAATCCTGCATGCGCCTGAGTAAGGCCTTGATGCGGCTGATAAATAGCTTGGGCTTGATGGGTTTGGTAATATAGTCGTCAGCTCCCGCTTCAAAGCCTGAAATTTGGGAGTAATCCTCACCGCGGGCGGTCAGAAAAACGATAAAGGTGTTTTTTATCACGTTTATTTTTTTCAGCTCTTCGCAGGTTTCGATGCCGTCCATGCCGGGCATCATCACGTCGAGTACAATTAGGTGAGGCACTTCGGCCTTGGCTTTGCTGATGGCCTCGCGGCCGTTGGTGGCCTGACTCACCTGAAACCCTTCGCGTTTTAAATTGTAGGAAAGAAACTCCAGAACGTCGGTCTCGTCGTCAACGAGAAGAATGCGGTATTTGGAAAAATCCATCTGATTGAATAATAAGGAATTAAACCCTTGCCAAAAGTACGGGTTCCGGCGCAAATCAAAGTTAATTTTAAGTAAACTTTAAGCCGGGAAGTCCTTGTTGCGATAAATCCCCTGTGATAGAAGGTTGCTGTAGCTGATTGGCAATAAAAAGGAAACAACTTTGCCGCATCTTTGTTAAGCACAAAAATAACCTATGGCAAAAAATGTTTTTGGTGAGCCGCTTGCAAACTGCAGTCAAAAGCCACTTACCGGTTTTTACCGTGATGGTTGCTGCAATACCGGAGTAGAGGACAGGGGCTTGCATACAATTTGTGCGGTAATGTCGGACGAGTTTCTTGAGTTCAGTCGTGCAGCGGGCAATGATTTGATCACTCCTCAGCCTATTTTCGGATTTCCTGGTCTCAAAGCCGGCGATCGCTGGTGCCTTTGCGCGCTGCGCTGGGTGGAGGCATGGCGGGTCGGCAAGGCTCCTCTGGTGGTGCT
>DAIOUP010000563.1:0-1647 GCA_036759465.1 Bacteroidales bacterium | reverse complement strand
GGTTGAAATCGACGTTTTTGGATACGATTTCAACACCACCAACCGCATTGCCGAAGAAATCCGCACGAAACTTTCGGCCATCGAAGGGGCAAAGGACATTACAGTCAGCCGCAAAAAAGACAAGCCCGAACTTCAGATTCATCTCGACAGGGAGAAAATCGCCCTTCATGGTCTAACGACAGCGCAGGTTTCGGGTATGGTGCGCAACCGAGTCAATGGAATGATGGCATCGCTGTTTAAGGAAGAGGGCGACGAGTATGAAATCCGTGTACGTCTCGCCGAACAATACCGTAACAATATCACCCAGCTCGAAGAGCTTACCATCTTTACGCCTCAGGGTAAAAAGGTGAAGCTTAAAGAATTGGGTACAATTGATGAAAACTGGGGACCTCCGGCTATTCAACACAAGCGTAAGGAACGCGTGGTTACAGTAACTGCAAAACCAAGCGGGACTTCGCTCGGTCAACTCGCCGACAAAATTATTCTCACCCTCAAGGAAGTGCAACTCCCTCAGGACGTGACCATTCAGGTTGGCGGAGCATATAAAGATCAGCAGGAATCGTTTCAGGACCTGGCACTGCTTATGCTTTTGAGTCTTGTGCTGGTGTTTATCGTAATGGCGTCGCAGTTCGAGTCGTTCACTATGCCGTTTATCATCATGTTCTCCATACCCTTTGCTTTCTCAGGCGTAATTCTCGGCTTATTGTTGACCGGTACCACCCTCAGTGTAATTGCGGCACTTGGCGCGGTCCTGCTCATCGGTATTGTGGTGAAAAATGGTATTGTGCTGGTTGACTTTACCAATCTGTTGCGCGACCGCGGCGAACGGCTTTATGATGCCATTGTCAATGCCGGCCGTTCGCGTCTGCGCCCTGTGCTTATGACGGCATTTACCACCATCTTGGGTATGTTGCCCCTTGCACTGAGCACCGGCGAAGGTTCCGAAATCTGGCGACCCATGGGTATCTCCGTAATTGGAGGTCTGGTATTTTCGACCATTGTTACCTTGGTGGTAGTTCCGGTGATGTATGCGGTTATGGCGCGTACGGGCGAGCGCGACAAGCTTATGAAAGTGCGTCGTAAGTTTCAGGAGCAGAACTTGTAGTAACCTAACGTAATCTGAAAAATCATGAAAGCAATAATGATCGTCTTTAATATAGCCCATTCCGAACGCGTGGATTTTGTCCTCGACCAGCTTGGCATAAGGGGCTTTACCTGGCTCGACGACGTGAAAGGCCGTGGCAGCGTTAAAGGTGAGCCTCGCATGGGCACACACACCTGGCCCGAGATCAACTCGGCTGTAATCACAATTATTGAAGATGACAAGGTTGATCCCCTGCTGGAAAAGATCGTCAAAATCGATGCCATCAACGAGGAAGTCGGGATCAGAGCGTTTGTGTGGGATATCCTGAAAGCCGTGTAGAGCAGATTCCTGTTTTCCTATTTCAAAGCCCGGGAGTTTTATTCCGGGCTTTTTATTTTTCGGTTAATCCTCGAGCAAGATAAACCTGTCGTTCACGGTAGCCTTGAGGCTTTTATTGAAGGGGTCCCAGCGGAAATAACGGCGTGGCGTTGTGGCTGGACCAAGTTTTTGATTCGTGTAGTCGTTCATCATATAATCGAAGGTGTATGCCGCGTACAACCGTC
>DAIOUP010000562.1:0-1649 GCA_036759465.1 Bacteroidales bacterium | reverse complement strand
GAGATGGAGAAACTGGGTAAAGAATGTAATCTGATTCAGCTGGTTCGGGGAAAAGGTCTGCTCAATGCGGTTGTGATCAACGACAGCCCTGAAAGTTCCACAGCATGGAACCTCTGTATGCGCATGGCAGAAAATGGCGTGCTCGCCAAGCCCACCCATGGCAACATCATCCGTTTTGCTCCGCCTCTCGTAATCAGCGAAGAACAATTATTGGAGGCCGTAAGCCGCATTCGCAAGAGCTTCCTCGAATATACAGCATAGACTACCAGTCAGACATAATGCCAAAGAGGCCGACATTTCTATGCCGGCCTCTTCTATTTTTATGGTTTACGGTTTATTACAACCGAAATCCATATCCCAGATATAAAATTGTCGGATAGCCAATCCCTGCCCGGAAGACTCCGGACTTTCCGGGTTTCTGTCTTCGGTATCCCAGATGCAGCCATGGATGAAGCTCGTTGCGGTCGGACTGCTCCGACATATGCAAGGCTATACCCGGAGAAAACTCGACAAATCGGGAGCCTCGACCAAGATTAAAATCTGGTGCAAGGGCCAACAAAAAGCCCGACCAACCCATATTGCTGCCAACATAACCGCCATGAACCATAGCCGAAACAAAGGCTGCACCGTTGTTCAGGCCTGCAATCTTTTTCTCGATTGAAACTATATACATCCCCGAAACAAGTGGTGGTGTTACCGAAAAGTGTAAGACAAAACCAGTGTTGTATAGACTGTCAGGATTTGATGCCTGAAGCCTCATAAGGAAAATGAATAGCAAAAGGACAAGAGCGATCATTCTCATGGCGGTTGTTTTAACAGCAAAGAAAACAAAACTGAAGCTTAAGAATTCATACGCATATGTTAAACAAAAAAACCGGCCAAAGTGACCGGTTTATCGTGCAGTGAGTATGATTAGCTTACAGGCAGTTCAGGTAATTCTTTTCAACCTGCGCCCAGTTGATTACATTCCAGAAAGCGGAAATGTAGTCAGGACGACGGTTCTGATACTTCAGATAATAGGCGTGCTCCCAAACATCGAGGCCAAGGATTGGCATTCCCTTGCAGTCGGAAACATCCATTAGGGGGTTGTCCTGATTGGGTGAGGAGCAAACGCATAGCGACTTGTCTGATTTAACCGTAAGCCAGGCCCAGCCCGATCCGAAGCGGGTTTTGGCGGCATTGTTGAATTGCTCGCGCATGTTATCGAACGATCCGAAATCTCTTACAATGGCTACTGCTAAAGCCCCCCCAGGCTGTCCGCCTCCGTTGGGCGACATAATGCTCCAAAACAGCTCGTGATTGAAGTGACCACCACCATTGTTGCGCACAGCAACAGGGTACTTGCTGATATTGGCCAAAACTTCCATGAAGTCGGTTTCGGCAATAGGGGTATCTTTTGCTGCTGCCTGCAGATTGTCGAAATAAGCCTTGTGATGGCGGGTGTGATGAATTTCCATGGTCATAGCGTCGATATGCGGCTCGAGCGCATCATAAGCGTATGACAGCGAGGGAAATACGAGATCTTTAACTTTTGTGCTCATCGTTATAAATTTTAATAATGCAAAATTACATTCTATTTAGAACTGTTCTAAATAACTACAAAAAAATTAAACAAAATTAACGCTGGAAGGTTTAAAACTCGACCAGAA
>DAIOUP010000561.1:0-1664 GCA_036759465.1 Bacteroidales bacterium | reverse complement strand
GCTGTGCTGGCCACCACTTCAAAGTTTTCGGGCAGCGCAAGAATGGTGTCGCCGTGCGACATCCAAACTTGCGAATGCTGACTGATATCGGCCATCAGGGGCGAGTTGATGTTGACATGCTTAAGGTTTGCCCGGCCATATTCGCGTATGGCTGAAGCTTCCACACTTCCGCCGCTTTCGTGGGCAAGCAGCTGCGCTCCGTAGCAAACGCCCAACAAGGGCACTTTGTTGCGCAGGGCAGGCAGCGGCGAGGGCGTTAGCAATCCGTCGCGTACTGAATAGGGGCTTCCCGACAGGATCACACCTTTGACCGCCGGAGTCAGTTCGGGATAATTGTTGAATGGATGTATTTCGCAATACACATTCAACTCCCTGACTCTGCGGGCGATAAGCTGTGTATATTGAGATCCGAAATCGAGAATGAGGATGGTTTCGTGCGTCATGCGTAAGGCACTATTGAAGTTGCAAAATAACCTAAAAAATTAACAGCTTCTGTTAACCAATTGATAAAGCATTGAGAGAAAGCCACTGACAATCGGCCCTTTTCGGGAATTTTTCCTAAATTTGCCTAGGATGTATAACAAAACCTCCGGACTTCATGAGTAAAAGCACCATTCAGGCTAAAAAAAGCCTGTTCGATCGTTTTTTGCATTTTGTGGAAGTAGGAGGCAATGCCCTGCCCCACCCGGCAAGTATTTTCGGTATGCTTGCCATTTCGGTCCTTATCTTTTCATGGCTCGGTTCATGGCTTGATTGGACAGCTGATCATCCTGCGACCGGCGAAACGGTAACCGTTGTCAACCTGCTATCCAAAGAGGGTATTCACAAAATATTCCTGCAACTCGTTGATAATTACACGGGTTTTGCACCGCTTGGCATCGTAATGGTAGCATTGCTGGGTATTGGCATGGCCGAAGGTAGCGGACTCATCAGTGCAGCCATACGTCTTCTCGTGCTCAAAGCTCCAAAGCGCCTGATTACTTTCGTAATCGTAACCTCAGGCATACTCTCAAACACAGCATCCGACCTTGGTTACGTGCTAATCATTCCATTGGCCGGAGTTGTTTTTCATGCCCTGGGCCGTCATCCCATTGCAGGCATGGCCGCAGCTTTTGCAGGCGTTTCGGGCGGATTCAGCGCCAACCTTTTCATTGGCACCATCGATCCCCTGTTGGCGGGTCTGAGCACTGAGTCGGCCCGTATTCTCGACGAAAGTTATTATGTGTTGCCAACGGCCAATTATTATTTTATGGCAGCATCCACATTTATCATTGCCATCCTTGCCACCTGGATAACACATTCGGTAGTTGAGCCCCGATTGGGAAGCTATACGGGCGATGTAAGCCCCGAACCCATTAATCCCCTCAATGCCACCGAACGAAAGGCCCTGAAAAGAGTAATGTGGGTGTCGTTGGCATGGCTTGTGTTTATTCTCGCTACACTTATTCCTGAGAATGGCTTTTTTCGCGGTCCGGGTAATTCGCTGCTTAAGTCGCCTTTCCTGAAAGGCTTCATCACCCTTTTGTTTTTTGCTGCCGGAAGTCTGGGTATTGTTTACGGAGCAACTACAGGCAAGTATAAGCGCGATGCCGACGTCATCAAAGGAATGACGGAAAGCTTCAAAAGCCTCGCTGCCTTCATGGTGCTGGTTTTCTTTGCAGCCC
>DAIOUP010000560.1:0-1664 GCA_036759465.1 Bacteroidales bacterium | reverse complement strand
ACTCCTGACCATGCGCCGATTTCAAGTTCGATCCGGCTTACCTTGTCAGCCCCCGCTGCTTCAGCTTCTGCCGCAACGATTTCCATAATATTCATTGCTATGGACAGCTCGTGCATATTGCATGTGTTGCAATGCGAAATTAGCAATATTGTGCATGGGTTAAGCCGCGCAGACCTGAAATGCTAATGTGAAAAGCTTATCGCATAACGGTAATGCTTCCCTGCAGTCTGAGCTTCACCTCTCCTTCCAGTCCTTCGAAATATACCTCACAAACATAAAAATAGCTACCATCGGCCACGTCGGGCCCAGATCCCATTGCCTTTCCATTCCACTGGATTTCGGGTTTATCGGTTTTAAACACCACCTTACCCCAGCGGTTGAATATGGTTAGGTCAATCCGGTTGATGTTGGCGGCAGGATTTGCCGATGGATAGCCCATAGGGATGAGTACATCGTTGCTGCCGTCGCCGTTGGGCGAGAAGAAATTGGGTATTTCGAAGAGTGGACAGGCATCGTAATCGATACATACCTTATTGGAAGTTTCCGAAACATTGCCGGTCGAATCTATGGCTTTCAGGTAGTAACAGCCCACAACAAAGCGCTCTCTTTGGTGTAAATAGCTGGTTGCGTTTGGCCCAAGGCTGTCAATGAGGCGGTATTCGGCATTCGGACCGGTGGCAAAATAGATTCTGATTCGTTTGAGGTCGTAGCCGCAACTATCAGGAAGTTTCGCCCAGCTAAGCAGGTTTTCCACCCTTTCGCAGTCGGGCATTACACTCAGGACAGGTGGACAAGGAGGCGTATCGTCCACGGGAACAGCGGTTGCAATGTTCGAGAAATTCACGATCGGGCTTATGAATCCTGGACTGGAATATGCTCCGATGGTTCGGACGTAATAATGGTAAGTGTTGCCATTGGCCAGGTTTTCGTCGCGCCAGCTACTGCCCTGTGTGCTGCCAATCAGGATGTATTTATTAGCGCCTGCAGCTTTACGAAAGACTTCTGTCCGGGTATTGTTCCATGGCACATTTGTTTGCCACTGAAGGATGATGGCTCTGTCGGTGGGTCTGGTGGTGAGCAGAACCGATGAGGCACGTCTGCTGCTGCCAATGTCGCCAATGGTGGTGCTCAATAATTTGACCTCGTAGCTTAAACCCCCAGACTGATTGTTTAGGTTGATGGCATTGTCAACGTATGCTGTATCGTTCAGACCCTGAGCGGTATGAATAAGCTGTGGGTTTAGTCCTGTGATGCCGGTGAGCCGGTACAGCTTGTATTCATATGGCCCGGGAAACTGTTGCTGGTCAAGCTCGGAAGGTTTGCTCCAACGCACCATAACCTGACCTGTGTTTAGATTTAGGCTATCGTTACTCACATGGGTAATAACAGGAAGGTCTCGGCGCAAACGGGCACACGCGGGATTGCTGGCTTTGCTTTCGGCCCCGTCGGCAAAAACTGCCGTAATCAGATAGCAGTAATCGTTGCCGGGAGCAAGGCCAAGGCCGTTGGCATCGTCGCGGAAAGTGGTGGTAGAA
The DNA here is from genome assembly GCA_036759465.1 of Bacteroidales bacterium. Classification (GTDB taxonomy): domain Bacteria; phylum Bacteroidota; class Bacteroidia; order Bacteroidales; family F082; genus JALNZU01. The sequence continues at coordinate 129 of DAIOUP010000560.1, read as the reverse complement.
AGATTATTGATCGTCGCGATGAGCTGATAGCCTGAAACAGGCGATACTCCTGTTTCGCATTGCAAGGGTACCCAAGGCGATTGGCCGAGGCTTCGGTATATGCGTAAACCACTGGCATTCGCGCAGTTG
>DAIOUP010000559.1:0-1665 GCA_036759465.1 Bacteroidales bacterium | reverse complement strand
CACAACCATCGAGCGCGTCGGAATACGTCCCACCTTCGATGTTTGCGGTATCTGGGGTGGCTACACAGGCGAAGGAGCCAAAACCGTGCTGCCTTCAAAAGCTTATGCCAAAATCTCCTGCCGACTGGTACCTAACCAGCATCATGAAAAAATCGGAAAGCTGTTTGCCGACTATTTCACCAGCATTGCCCCTGCATCTGTAAAGGTTAAAGTGGAATACCTGCACGGTGGTCAGGCTTATGTTTGTCCAATCGATCTACCCGCCTACAAAGCGGCCGAAAAAGCCTATATGCAAACCTACGGCAAACAACCCGTACCAATGCGCAGTGGTGGTAGCATTCCCATCATCTCAACGTTTGAACAGATTTTGGGTTTGAAAACCATCCTAATGGGCTTTGGCCTCGAATCGGATGCAATTCACTCGCCCAACGAAAACTACCCGCTGGCAAATTTCTACAAAGGCATTGAAACCATTACCTGGTTCTATCACCACTTTGCTGGACAGAGGTAGTCGGAGTGTAATTGCTTATTAATGAAAAGGGCTGCTCCAAAAGGGCAGCCCTGTTTTATTGCTATATTTTTAATTGATTAGGATGGAATCCTAAATACGGATTGGCCCTCCCTGAAGCTCTTCACTCCATCCTGAAGGAACTTCACAAAAGCATCACGGTTGAGGTCGTAGGCGCGTGGCTGAACCAATACTTCTCCATCGTGCCCCATGATTACATAAAATGGCTGGGCATTTACATTAAACTTACTGATCTGAAAATCAGCCCATTTACGTCCGATGGTCTTTTTCACCTTGCCGTCATATGTCGATGTTACCCATTCCGACTCGGGCAGATTGGTTTTATCGTCCACGTAAAGTGCAATAATTACATATTCATCCTGAAGCAGTTGCAGCACACGCGGATCGCTCCACACATTGGCCTCCATTTCACGGCAGTTTACGCAGCCATGTCCCGTGAAGTCAATAAAAATGGGTTTGTTAAGTGCTTTTGCACAGGCTACGCCCTGCTCATAATCGAAATAACCTTCCAGACCATGAGGAAGATGAAGCTTATCGGCATACTTGGGCGGGTCGCACTTTTCCATCTGGCTTTGCCATTGGGCCGTGCCACCGGCCGCACGGGCATTTTCGCGTATGATGCGGTTCAAATCGAAATCGTGGGTTGCCATCGGAGGCATATAGCCCGACAGAGCCTTGAGCGGAGCGCCGAACATGCCGGGAATAAGATAAACCACAAAGGTAAAGGTAACAATGGCCAGCAACAGGCGTGGCACGCTCAGGTGGGAAATCTCATCATCGTGTACAAAGCGTATCTTGCCCAGCAGATACATACCCATAAGGAAGAAAATCACAATCCAGAATGCGATGTAAATTTCCCTGTCCAAAATACCCCAGTGGTAAGTTTGGTCCGCAACGCTCAGGAATTTAAGGCCAAGGGCAAGTTCAATAAAACCAAGGACCACCTTTACCGAGTTAAGCCATCCACCCGACTTTGGCAGATTGCTAAGCCACGAAGGGAAGAAGGCAAAAAGCGTGAATGGCAGGGCAAATGCCAGCGAAAAGCCAAACATACCCACAATGGGCTTGAGCACCTGTCCGCCGGCCGATTCTACAAGTATTGCTCCTACTATGGGTCCGGTGCAGGAAAACGAAAC
>DAIOUP010000558.1:0-1666 GCA_036759465.1 Bacteroidales bacterium | reverse complement strand
CGTTAACACACGAACTGCTGGAAGAAAAATACGAGCTGGCCGCCGAAAAATCCTGGTGCAACTACTCGTTCTACATGGGTGCCTCCAATGATAATCTGAACGAAGTGCTTCGCACCGACCCGAAAAAAGTATGCGGAATAAAGGTATTTATGGGAGCAAGCACCGGCAATATGCTCGTTGATGAACCAAAAACACTCGAGGGCATATTTGCCGAAGCGCCCACACTCGTGGCCGTGCATGCTGAATATGAGCCAATGATAAGGGAGAAAACCTTGCATTTCATGGCAAAATATGGCGATAGTGCCCCGCCTTCCGTTCATCCCATCGTGCGCGATGCCGAGGCGTGCTACCGATCTTCGGCACAAGCCGTGGAGCTGGCGGCAAAAAGAGGCACCAGACTGCATGTGCTACACCTGAGTACGGCCCGCGAAATGCAGCTCTTCAGCAACAACCGCCCGCTGTCGGAAAAACAAATCACTGCCGAAGTATGTGTGCATCATCTCTGGTTTTCAGATGAAGACTATCAGACTAAAGGCAACCTTATTAAGTGGAACCCCGCCGTAAAATCAGCTTTCGATCGCGAAGCCCTCTGGGATGCGCTCTTATCGGGAAAGCTTGATGTGCTTGCTACCGATCATGCTCCACACACCATTTCCGAAAAAAGCGCTCCATACTTCAAAGCGCCATCAGGAGGGCCACTGGTTCAGCATTTGCTTCCTGCTATGCTCGAAAAGTGGAAACAAGGCACCATCAGTCTTCCAGCTATTGTTGAAAAAGCATGCCACGCCCCGGCTGTCGCCTTCAAAGTTAAAAACAGGGGATTCATCAGACCAGGTTATTTCGCTGATTTAGTGCTTGTTAATGCTAAAAGCCAATGGACAGTAACCAAAGAAAACATCCTTTATAAATGTGGCTGGTCGCCTTTTGAGGGCACAAGCTTTGGCAGCAGTGTGGTTATGACCATCGTGAACGGAAATATCGTGTATAACAGCGGAAGTTTTACAAGTGCAGGAAGTGGCATGCGGCTTGAGTTTGATCGTTAAGCGTCTTAATCCATGAACAAGCGACTGATTTTCAACTTAATCACTGTATTATATTTATGTGTCTCCGCTATTCCATCACTTTCGTGCAAAGCACGAAAGCCTGAAGAGCCAAAGGTGGTCGACACCGAAATTATTGATCTGTGGGACAATGGTCGCCCGCGCAAAGTGTGGGTTTACGCCCGAGTCGATGGCATCCGAACGGCCGTTAAAGAGATACAGTACCACCCCAACGGCGCCAAAAGCATGGAGGGACCGATCAAAGACGGCCTGAGGCATGGCGAATGGAAATCCTGGTACGAGGATGGAAATCTGTGGAGTGTGGGCATCTTTGTCAATGGTCTACGACATGGCAAAGGAATTGTTTACCACCCAAATGGAAAAAAGTTCATCCAAGGTGCTTATATCAACGGCGAACGTGTTGGTAAGTGGATGTGGTGGGACGATGAAGGCCGGAGCATTACAGAGGTGGAAGCCCTAAAGCTTGCTCCTGAAATGGTGGAGTAACCAATTGCAAAATCTCTTTCACCGCATTTCAAGCAAAACAAAAACAAACGGGAGGCCATGGCCTCCCGTTTGTCTTAAGAAATTAATATTTATCTCAAAATCAGCATACTACCTTGAAG
>DAIOUP010000557.1:0-1666 GCA_036759465.1 Bacteroidales bacterium | reverse complement strand
GTTGAATAGCCGGCATTTCGCCTTCGCTACGGCCTGCCGAAATGCTAAATCCGATATAGATGCCACCCGCCAGCACCAGCGAAAACAAGAGCGGGAGAAATATTGCAAGGTTTTTCTTCATAAAATGTGATATCGTGTAGGCTGCCTTTGAGCAGTGCTTTCAAAACGCAAAGTTAAAGGATATGTTCATAGCCGGTCAGGGGCCATTTTGCATTGACTGCAATGCCTAAGCTGAAAGAGAAACCGAACATTACCGCCTCCAACTTCTTTACCTTTGCCTAGCGAAAGCATTACCGATTATGTTATCTCTCACCGAGAAAATTAAGCTCAACATCAAAGAGGTGTTTCACCCCAAGATTTTCACCACAATCAGGAACTACGACCGTCAAACTTTTTACAGCGACCTTATTGCCGGATTGATCGTCGGTGTGGTGGCGCTCCCGCTGGCCATCGCCTTCGGTATTGCCTCAGGCGTAACACCCGAGCAGGGGCTCATCACGGCCATCATTGCGGGCTTTCTTATTTCTTTATTGGGTGGCTCAAGGGTGCAGATCGGTGGCCCAACGGGAGCATTTATTGTCATCGTTTATGGCATTGTTCAGCAGTATGGCGTCGATGGGCTGATGGTTGCCACCATTATGGCGGGCCTGATGCTGGTGGCCATGGGTTTGCTCAGGCTGGGCTCAATCATAAAGTTTATGCCATATCCCATTGTAGTGGGTTTTACCAGCGGTATTGCCGTGGTGATTTTTTCGAGCCAGATTCGCGATCTGCTTGGACTTAAGGTGAGCGAAGCTGTGCCGGCCGACTTTATTGAAAAATGGACTTTTTATGCCCGGCACTTCAGCGATATCAATTACTGGTCGGCAGGCATGGCCCTTGTTACCATTCTCATTGTTGCCCTATGGCCAAAAGTGAATAAAACCATACCCGGAACTTTGATTGCGCTGCTGCTGACCACAATAGCCGTGAGCGTTTTCAATCTTCCTGTCGAGACCATCGGCAGCCGCTTTGGTGAAATCAAGGCGGGCATTCCGTCGCCAACATTTCCAGTTGTGAGCTTCGAAATCTTCCGCATGCTTCTGGCACCGGCTTTTACCATTGCCATGCTGGGTGCCATTGAGTCGTTGCTTTCGGCCATGGTGGCCGATGGTGCCACAGGAGGCCGGCACCGCTCGAACACCGAGCTCATCGGGCAGGGCGTTGCCAACATTGTAACGCCGATTTTTGGTGGAATCCCGGCAACCGGTGCCATTGCACGCACCATGACCAACATTCGCAACGGAGGCAAGACCCCGGTTGCGGGCATCATTCATAGCATCACCTTGCTGCTCATCATGTTGTTTTTTGGCAAATGGGCCAAACTTGTGCCCATGAGCACGCTTTCGGGTATCCTTGTAATGGTGGCCTACAACATGAGCGAATGGCGCTCGTTCCGCGCCCTTATGGGCAACCATCGCTTCGATGTGGCTGTGCTTTTGGTGACCTTTTTCCTCACCGTGCTCATCGATCTCACCGTGGCCATACAGTTTGGTTTGTTGCTTGCGGTGCTCCTATTCCTCAGGAGAATCATCGAAACCTCTGGTGTTGAGGTGATTGAGAAGGAAATTACCGAAGAAGATGCCGAGGTGGCCGTCGAGAGTTCGAAACTCATTGTTCCGGAGGG
>DAIOUP010000556.1:0-1670 GCA_036759465.1 Bacteroidales bacterium | reverse complement strand
CCAAGTTTTCGATTCGTGTAGTCGTTCATCATATAATCGAAGGTGTATGCCGCGTACAACCGTCCGAGGTAAGTGATAAAATTTCTTGCTCTTTCAACGGTTAGCGTATCTACCTTCAATTTATAGTCAATTTTACCAGTCATGAATTTCATGGTAAAATAGCCATCATACTTGTCGAGCAGGTCGTGTGTGGCAAACAGAACCACCGGTTTTTTTAAATTTACATCGTTCAATTTATTGATTTCCAGCCAAACACCGACATTTAATCCATTGATTGTAAAGTCGTATGTGTAAACGGTTTCGCCCACCAGAACCTCGTCTTCAACCGGGCTGTAATATTCCTGAATCTCCATCTGGGCCAGATTGAGGATGTAGGCCGAAGAATCAGTTTTTAGGAAAGCTTCGGTCCGATCCTCCGTAAAAACATTTAGACCATAATTTCTCAATTCGGATAAGTAGCTCTGCCCAAAGAGGTTCAAAATAGTCTGTCTGTTGAGCTGTGGCAACAAAATTGTGTTTTCAAGTAAACGGGAATCCTCCAAAGCCTGGGCATAGGTGAAGCTGTTTTTAGGGTATTCGGATTTTTGGTTTACGAGCCAGACTTCTTTTGGGAGCAGAACGAGCACCGATTTTTCTTTTGCCCTGAGGGCATATTTACGGGCTAAATTGCGCTCCGGCGAGCAGGACCAGGCGGTAAAAAGAACTGCTGAGGCAATGAAACAAAAGAATGTCAGGCGGAGGTGCCGCATACGCAATGGTTGTAGGGCAAAATTAAACAATCGCAGCAACAGCATGCGATTATTAGCGCAAGCTGAGAAAAATTTCAGGCGGTTTGCAATAGCTGACGGGCAAACTGTTCGCCATAGGCTTCGGCCCGGGCAAGGTCTTCTTCGGCCGGCGAAAACTTTACAAAAACATCAGTATCCGTATATTTCAGCTTCAGACTCTCGAGATTGGTGCGAATCAGTTTCATAGCCTCGCCACTCCAGCCATAAGACCCAAAACCTCCTGCAAGCTTCCCCTTGTCGCGCAATGGGTTGATTACTGCAAAAAGCTTGTATATAGGAAGTAGGATATTTTGATTGATTGTCGGGCTGCCTACAATAAGTCCTGACGACATGGTGAGTTGCATTTCGATGTCGCCTATGGATGTATGCTCAATGTCTTCGGCATAAGCTTTTACAATGCCCGTTTTTTCGATGCCATTTGCGATAGCCTTGGCAATGGCACCCGTTTTATGATAGGCCGAAACATAGGGTATATAAACCCTGTGCGGCTGAGGTAGCGCCAGATATTCCCGCGAGTATTGTTCCGACAGGTCCACGTAGCGTTTCCATTGACTACGGAGAATCGGGCCGTGTCCGGTGGCAACAACATCAATTTCCAAAGGCCGGATGCGCTCAATGGCCTTGAGCATAAACTTGCTGAATGGCTTCAGTATAACATCAAAATAGTATTTGAAAGCATCGTCCCAGTTGCCCACAAGGTCGTCAAACATCCTGTCGTCGGCATAGTGAGCGCCAAACGAATCGCAGGTAAACAATACCTTATCTTCAACAAGGTAGGTGTACATGCTATCAGGCCAATGAAGATTAGGAGCGGAGATAAACCGGACGGTTTTATTACCAAGACTCAATTCTTCCTGGTCTTTTACCTGTATGCTTTTAAAC
>DAIOUP010000555.1:0-1673 GCA_036759465.1 Bacteroidales bacterium | reverse complement strand
GATAATGAACGAACTGGAAAAGATAGAGAAATCGGAAATTGAGTCGAAAGTATTCACTGAATACAACAGTCATTTTCAATGGTTTACAGGTGTCGCCATCGCTTTGCTCATCATGGAAATGCTGCTGGCATGGCGGAAATCGATCCTCGAAACTCGAATTCGTATTTTCAAACCAAAAACAGCCGAAAATGAATAATCTATTGACATTGACGCTGTTTATAATTTGTGCAGTTACCTTGCAGGCACAATCGGACAAACAGCAATTGCGTAAAGGCAACCGGGCCTATAACAAGGACGACTTTGAACAGGCAGCAAATTCCTATCGCAACGCCCTGGACAAGAACCCTTTGAATGACAAGGCCTCATTCAACCTTGGCAATGCCCTATTCAGGCAAAACAATTTTGACGAAGCACTCGAACGCTTCAAAAGCACAGCCGATATGACCCGCGACCGTAACCGCGAAGCGCGTGCATTGTACAATGCGGGCAACAGTTTGCTCGAAGCAGAAAAGTATGGCGAAAGCATCCCATTCTACCAAAGAGCATTGCGTATCGATCCAAACGACGACGATGCACGCTACAACCTGGCCTATGCCATGCGAATGATGCAGCAACAACAACAGCAGCAAGATAATCAGAATCAGGACAATAAACGAGATAATCAGCAACAGCAAAGCGATAATCAGCGAAATAACAATAACGATCAGCAACAAAGCCAGAACAATCAGCAACAAAACCAGGACAATAATCAGCAACAGCCCCAGAACCGTCAGCCTCAGCTCTCGAAGGAAGAAGCCGAACGACTCATTCAGGCATTAACCAGCGAAGAAAAGCGAACGATGGACAAGGTGAATCAGCAAAGATTCAAAACCGGGCCAAGGGTAACCCGCGAAAAAGACTGGTAGCCGGAAAAGCGCGGTACACTTCAAATGCCTAAATTGCGGGCACATTTGCAATGACCGATAAAACTGAGCGTTATAGTTTGTCATAATAGTATTATGAAGGCGGAGATGAATAGCATATTAAGAACTTTTGCGGGTCTACTTGTCTTGCTGCTGCTTTCGTCGCTCCCGACCATGGCACAAGATGCCGTTTTAACAGTATCGGGCAATACGCAGGTGGAGGTTGGCGAACAGTTCAGGGTGGTTTATGAACTCAATACCGAAGGTGCTAATTTCACCGGGCCTTCATTCAGAGGATTCAGAGTACTTACCGGCCCGATGCTCTCCACCAGCTCAAGCATCCAGATTATTGGCGGGAAAATGGATCGAACAAGCAAACAGACTTACACCTATATATTAAGTGCAAGTCAGGAAGGCGAATTCACCCTCGAACCGGCAAGTGTGGAAGTCGAGGGAAAAACCATCCGATCGGGCAGGTTGACCATCAAGGTTGTGCCTGCCTCAACAAGGCCCCAACAACGTCAGGGAGGCGGTGAGGCGCAGTCCGGTGGCCTTGGCAAGAACGACCTATTCCTAAGAGCAATTCCCGATAAACGCACAGCCGTAATAGGCGAACAGGTGGTTGTTACCTACCGTATTTACACACGCGTTCCGCTGGCCAATCTCGAAGTGGTCAGGCAGTCCTCTTTTCCGGGATTTTGGAATAAAAACCTGATCGAAAACAACAATATGCCGCAATCGCGACAGGTGATCGACGGAGAGGAGTATGTG
>DAIOUP010000554.1:0-1678 GCA_036759465.1 Bacteroidales bacterium | reverse complement strand
CTATATTGGTGATTCACAGCGAGAAAGATTATCGCATTGTGGCCTCACAGGGTATGGCGGCATTCAACGCGGCAATTTTGCGAGGTTTACCTGCCCAATACCTCTACTTCCCCGATGAAAACCATTGGGTGTTGAAGCCTCAAAACAGTGTGCTCTGGTAGCGAACCTTCTTTGGTTGGCTTGACAAATGGCTGAAAACAAATTAATTTGCGACCTATATTTCTATCCTCATTAATAAATCTTTCCGATCATTAACTTTGCATCAAACTGAAAAGTCAAACAACACCAGATTGAGAAATTTTTTGTTCTAAGTATAAGTTAACTAAAAATACAAATCCATGAAAATCACCGTAGTAGGCACCGGCTATGTAGGTCTTGTAACCGGAACTTGTTTTGCAGAGGTAGGCATCGACGTCGTGTGTGTTGACATTGACGTTAAAAAGATCGACAACCTCAATAAGGGAATCATACCCATTTATGAACCCGGTTTGGAAGACATGGTTCATCGCAATGTGGAGAAGAAACGCCTGAGCTTCTCCACCGATCTTGCTCCGCATCTCAAAGACAGTCAGGTGATTTTCAGCGCTGTGGGCACACCTCCCGATGAAGATGGCAGTGCAGACCTCAAATATGTGCTTGATGTAGCCCGCCAGGTAGGCGAAAACATGGAAGATTACATTCTAATGGTTACCAAGAGCACCGTTCCGGTAGGCACGGCCGAAAAAGTGCGCGCCGAAATTAAAAAAGCATTGCAAAAACGCGGTGTTGACATTCCTTTTGATGTGGCTTCCAATCCCGAGTTTCTGAAAGAAGGTGCTGCCATTGACGATTTTATGAAACCCGACCGCATTGTTGTTGGTGTTGACAGCCAGAAAGCCGAGGACATAATGAAACGCCTTTACAAGCCATTCACCATGAACGGCCACCCGGTGATTTTCATGGATATCGTTTCGGCAGAAATGACCAAGTATGCCGCCAATGCCATGCTGGCTACCAAAATCAGTTTCATGAACGACATTGCCAACCTTTGTGAAATCGTTGGCGCCGACGTAAATATGGTGCGCAAAGGCATCGGCTCGGATCGCCGCATTGGGCCTTATTTCATCTATCCCGGCACTGGCTATGGCGGATCTTGCTTCCCCAAAGATGTAAAAGCGCTTATTCACACTTCAAAACAGTATGGCTACACCCTGCGCGTGCTTCAGGCTGTGGAAGATGTGAACGACGATCAGAAATCTATCCTATTCAACAAGCTCAATAAGTATTACAATGGCGATCTCAAGGGCAAAACCATTGCAATCTGGGGGCTGTCATTCAAGCCGAACACCGACGATATGCGCGAGGCTCCCTCGAGGGTCATCATCGCAAAACTACTCGAAGCCGGCGCCGTTGTGAGGGCTTACGACCCGGTGGCCATGCACGAGGCCCAGCGCATTTTCAACGACCGCATTGAGTTTGCCAAAGACCAGTACGATGCGCTGGTTGACGCCGATGCATTGGTTATCGTTACTGAATGGGCCGAGTTCAAATTCCCCAACTTCCGGGTAATCAAGAAACTGCTCCGCAAGCACGTTATCTTCGACGGTCGCAATATTTATGATGCCAAGGAAATGAAAGCCGAAAACATCGACTATTTCTGCATCGGTTTAAACACCACAAAATAGTTTAAACCTATTAG
>DAIOUP010000553.1:0-1683 GCA_036759465.1 Bacteroidales bacterium | reverse complement strand
CGAGAAATTCCAACTCGCTATGGTCGGGCATAAAAGCTCCTTTTGCAACCCGGATGTCTTTTGTCGAAGTTGGCAGCGTTTCGGGCAGGTTGTAGAGCGGTTCGCGAAACGGGAGGTTGATATGCACCGGCCCGGCCACCGGCCAGTTCAGGGCGTTGAGGGCTTCCGAGCAAAGGCGTCCGGCATGCCAAAGATCATCCATGGTGTTCACTTCAGCAGGCAGGCTCACGCTTTTACGCATATGCAGCTCGAACACGCGGTTTTGCCTTATGGTTTGCCCATCGGCCTGATCCACCCACTCGGGCGGTCGATCAGCAGTGAGCAGCAGCAGTGGAATGCGCTGGTAAAAGGCTTCGGCTACCGCAGGGCCATAGTTGAGCACAGCTGTTCCGGAAGTGCAGCTGAGCGCTACCGGCTCACCAATTTGCTGAGCCATGCCCAGGGCAAAAAAACCTGCACTGCGCTCGTCCACCACCGTAAAACATTCCATGCCTGCCAGTCTGCAAAGCACACTTACAACAGGCGCATTGCGCGAACCGGGAGAAACCACAAGCTTGCGGATGCCACGTTGGGTAAGCATGGTCGCAAGCTGCAAAAGCCCGCTTTTAGGATGAATCATGATGCAAAGTTGCTCATTTGCTGTCAAAAAGCCAAGAAAGTGTTTCGGCTTTCCAGCTTGTTTCGGCCCACTCGCGTTCGGCCACCGAATCAGCGGTAATGCCGCCGCCCACATAAATGTGACTGCGGTGAACCGAGAATGCCATGCAGCGCAGGTTTACAAACAATTGTGCAGCGCCTTTTGTTGACCAAGGCCCCAGAAACCCGGTATAATAGGCTCTGTGATGCTGCTCCATACTGCGAATCAATCGTATTGCTTCGTCTTTCGGGCTGCCACACACCGCCGGGGTAGGATGCAAAGCCAATACAAAACCATAACGGTTTCGTCCCTCTGGAATAAGGAAGCTTATCTCGGTTTTAAGGTGAAGCAATTTGCCTGCTCTGCTCACAAATGGCTGTCCTGCAACCACTTGCAAAGCACCTGCTCCTTTTAGATTTTCAACGATGTAATCTGTAACTATTTGTTGTTCAACACGCTCTTTGTCCGACCATTCCAGGTTACCATCAACAGGCAATGTTCCGGCCAGCGACATGGTGAAAGCCCTGTTTCCATCGAATCTGACCAAAGTTTCAGGGCTCGCCCCCATCCAGCGGGTGTGAGCGCCTGCCGAAAAGAGATACACGAATGCATCCGGAAAGCTTTGGCACAGTCCAAAAAACGCATGTCCAGCCTGCTGGTTGATGAGCCCCGTTTTCTCAATGATGCGCGAAAGCACAACTTTTTTTAGCTTTCCGGTCTTTATCGTTTCTACGGCGCGATTCAGCTGAAACGAATATTGTTCGTAGTCAACCACTTGCTGAGAAGTAGCTACATCTCGGCAGGAATATTCAGTGGCTCGCTGGCTTGATCTTCAGCAGTAATGATGAGGGGACTATCTACCGAGGCATCAAATGGGTGAAATACAAAACCATCGACATCCTGCTTCGGCTCAAAAACTTTCAGGCCTCCTTCCATCCAATTGATCTTGTTGCCATGAGGCATGCGCCAGACGGCAAAAGGTTTCTCCTGCTTGAGCAAAAAGCTTATGCGCTCAATGGTATCCAACTAAAACTGCTATTTCGATA
>DAIOUP010000552.1:0-1684 GCA_036759465.1 Bacteroidales bacterium | reverse complement strand
GTTTAACTTTTGTTTCAGATTATTAAATACATAATGTAGAAACCAGAAAGGGCCTTTTTACAAATGTTTTTCGAAATGGTTCTGGCTCCCAAAGCTGGTGCTGACTTGCAATTAGATTAAATTTGCCAATTTCCTGCATGGTGAAACGAATACTGATAGTTGTGTCGATGGCCGTTGTGGCGCTTTCGTGCCGCCATGCATCATCGCGCATCGAGACTTCATCTGCAACGCTTACTGTGCTGCATGCAGGCAGCCTGTCTGTGCCGCTCAAAGCGCTGGCTGACAGTTTTGCAGCTCAAAACCCCGGGATTCGTTTCAGGATGGAGGCTGCAGGAAGCCTCGAAACCATACGAAAGATCACCGAACTGGGCAAGCAAGCCGATATTATGGCTTCAGCTGATGAACGCCTGATCAGAGAATACCTCATCCCCGATTTTGCCTCATGGAGTCTTCCCTTTGCTGGCAATGAAATGGTTGTGGCCTTTGCCAAACATTCCAGAGGGAGAAATGAAATCAATAGCTATAACTGGACCGATAAACTAAAAAATCCTGATTTTGCCATCGGTCGCTCAAATCCCGATCTCGACCCTTGCGGCTATCGTACGTTTCTTCTCCTTCAATTGGCAGAAGAGCATTACGGCAAAGCCGGACTGGCAGATAAAGTGCTCGCTGCCAGTAGCATGAATGTCCGGGCTAAGGAAACTGACCTCATTGCCCTGTTGCAGACCGGACATCTGGATTACATCTTTACCTATCGTTCTATCGCAGTGCAACATAAGCTGGATTTTGTAACACTTCCTGACGAAATTAACCTTTCAAATCCCGATTTCGCCCAAAATTACAACCGGGCCATTACCCAAATACGTGGCAGAAATCCTGGCGAATTGTCTGAAATTGAGGGAGAAACCATTGTTTATGGGCTGACAATTCCCAATAACGCACCAAATAAATCCTTAGCGGCTCGTTTTGTTGCCTTTATAGTGAGCCGAAAAGGGCAGGAGATTTTGCTGGCTCATGGTCATCGCAGTCTCAACGGCATTGAACATTCAGGTGTTGAAGAAGTTCCGGAAATCATCAGAAAGCAGCTCATGCCATGAAGTCAGCGTCGGGCACAATCACCAATATCGTCTTTCCGCTGCTCGGGGGGCTGTTGCTCTTTTTTGTGATTGCTCCGTTGGCTGGTCTGCTGCTGTCGGCCGGCACTTCTGGACTGGTTGAAGCTGCCGGCGATGAGGAAGTGCGGCAAGGCATTGGCAGGACATTGTTTATTGCCATGCTGACTACTCTGGTATTTGCTTTCATTACAATCCCATTTGCTTGGATAATGGCTCGTCGCGATTTCCCTTTGCGAAGGCTGCTGCATGCCATCATCAATATTCCCGTCGTTATTCCGCATTCGGCGGCGGGCATTGCCCTGCTGAGCGTGGTATCGCGCGATACCGCCCTTGGCAGGATGGCCGATGCTGCAGGGCTTTCATTTGTAAACAATTCAGCGGGCGTTTTTATTGCGATGGCTTTTGTGAGCCTGCCCTACCTTTTTAATGCTGCCGTTGATGGGTTTGCCATGGTTCCGGTGATGTACGAAAAAGTTGCCCAATCAATGGGAGCAGGGCCTTTCAGAATTTTCAGTACAATTAGCCTGCCGCTGGCCAGCCGAAGCATTTTGAGTGGCATGGTAATGATG
>DAIOUP010000551.1:0-1697 GCA_036759465.1 Bacteroidales bacterium | reverse complement strand
GCCTGATGGAACACACATCACAATCAGGATGATGGGCGATGAAAAGGTAAAATGGGCAGAAACGATCGATGGTTATTCCTTGCTACTCAATTCGGATGGCTTTTATGAATATGCCGTAAAAGACACCAACGGCGATATGCAAAAAAGCGGTATAAGGGCGAAAAACATAGCTGAACGAAGCCATGAAGATCAGACATTTATCGCAAGTTTGGAAAAAGGCCTGCGTTTTAGCCCCGAACAAATCGGCCTGATGCTGCAGATCTGGGAAATTCGCAATACAGAAGCTGGCAAGGCATTCCCCACTACAGGAAACCGGAAATTGATCTGCATATTGATTGGGTTCACTGACAAGGCCTTCGTAAGAACCCAGACTGAGTTTAATAACCTTTTCAACCAGGTTGGCTACACTACCGGTGGCGCAACTGGCAGTGTCAAGGATTATTATCTCGAAAACTCTTACAATCAGTTTAATCTCACCGTTGACGTTGCAGGACCATACACGGCAAGCAACACTATGGCATACTATGGCGCCAATGATGTAAACGGCAATGACGTACGTCCGCGTGAACTGGCTGCAGAGGCGGTCAACCTGGCCAATCCTGATGTAAATTATGCCAACTACGATAACGACAATGACGGTTGGGTGGATGCTGTTTATATTATTTACGCAGGATATGGTGAAGAAGCCGGCGGTGGAGCCAACACAATCTGGGCCCATGCCTGGAACTTGATTAGTCCTTTATACCTGGATGGAAAATACATACAGCGCTATTCCTGCTCACCAGAGCTTAGGAGCAACAGTGGATCAACAATTACCGCTATAGGTGTTATTTGTCATGAATTCGGACACGTTTTAGGCGCTCCCGACTATTATGACACTAACTATTCCACAGGGGGTCAGTTTACTGGAACCGGACAATGGGATATGATGGCCAACGGTTCATGGAACAACAGTGGCGTTACACCAGCGCACCACAATGGATATACAAAGGTCTATTACTACAATTGGGCAAGTGCAAACACAATTTCTACCGGGCAGACCATCACGCTTCAAAACGCCGCACAGAACACCAACAGTTTCTACAGGTACAACACAACAACCAACAACGAATTTTTCTTTCTGGAGAACAGGGAAAAACACCTTTTTGATGCTTACATACCCGGGAGCGGAATGATTATTTATCACGTTCACAGCAATATAGCAACTGGATTTAACAGCAACACCATCAATGCCACTCACCCGCAGATGATGTATCCTGTTTGCCAGAACGCTACCTCCGATCCTACCAGCAATCCTAGCTCCTACGGAAGCATTAACCTGGCCAGCTGCGCATGGACTGGCACCGGAAAAACTGCATTTACCGATACTTCAACGCCAAGCTCCAAATCGTGGGCCGGTGCAAACACCAATAAACCCATCACCAACATCAGCAGAAATGCAACAGCAAAAACTGTTACTTTCACCTTCATGGGCGGGTCATCAGGCAATCCGGCGATTTCTGTCACACCGGGAAGCCTAACGCAAACACTTCAAACCAACCAGGTAGCAACCCAAACTCTGACGATTTCGAATACAGGGACTGCAGCCCTTAACTGGCAGATCGCAGTAAACACAACCTCAGCTGCTTTGGCCCCGATACTCCCTGAAAATCACGGAGCTGAATCTGGTGTCTCTGCCAACTTTGAAGGTGTCGATA
>DAIOUP010000550.1:0-1711 GCA_036759465.1 Bacteroidales bacterium | reverse complement strand
CGCGAAAACCTCAAATGCTCCGGTAGCATGGCGTAAAAAACGAGAAAGAGCAGGGTGCCGGCCATAATGCCTGCCATGGCCTTCCGCATTCGGTAGGGTTTGTCGTAGCCGCCGCTGAAATACATCGAAATTTCCCATATCAACACATTCAATGGTAAAAGACCAAATACCAGCAAGCTGGGATAGTCGCCCCCATCGCGGTAGATGGTCAGGTTGCCCCAGATTGTTTTAATAGCGAATAAGCCTGCATAAATGATTGTGGCATCGGCCAGTGGCAGGGCGATGCGGCCAAAAAAGCGCGACAGCAGGGCAATGGACGCCCTGAAGTAAATGGCCATGTGAATGAGCATGCCAAATGAGCGTGCCCGTTGCTGGCTGAAATGCTTACGGGCAAATATGATCATGGCGTTGTAGAAAACGAAAACGTAGTTGACGCTGCTTTTCTTGGTGCTCTCACCTTTGTAGTGTATGATACGCGTGAGCGGATAATAGTAATTCCTGTAACCTGCCTTAATGATTCGGTAGGAGAGGTCGATATCCTCGCCGTACATGAAAAAGGTTTCGTCAAGTAGTCCGGTCTTGTCGAGCACGCTGCGGCGCAGAAGCATAAACGCACCAGCCAGAATTTCTACCTCATGCACCTGATCAGGGTCGAGGTAGCTTAGGTGATAGCGGCCAAATCGTCGTGATCGGGGAAAAAGCGCCGAAAGTCCGAAAATCTTGTAAAACGCTGTCATTGGTATGGGAAGACCACGTTTCGATTCAGGGAGAAATTTCCCCTGACCATCGAGCATTTTCACTCCCAGGCCGCCAGCTTCAGGATGCTCGTCCATGAAGCTGATGACCTTATGAAATGTGTCGTCCTCAACAACGGTATCAGGGTTGAGCAGCAGAACATACTCTCCGACTGACTCCCTTATACCCTGATTGTTGGCCTTGCTGAAACCTGTGTTTTCGCTGTTGGCGATCAGTTTCACTTCAGGAAATTTGCTTCTGATCATGCGCAGCGAACCGTCAACGGAATTGTTGTCGACTACAAATACTTCTCCATCAATGCCTTGCATGGCGCGTCGCACCGAAAGCAGACATTGCTCCAGAAAATATTCCACATTGTAGTTGACAATAACAATCGATAGCTTCATTGTCTCTGCTCGGTTCGATGATAGGGTCTTGGGGAGATCCCAAAAGCAGCGCAAAATACGCCAAAAACAGGAATTTGCGACCAAATAGGCAACAGTTTTCGGTCTGGCAAGCTGCCAAAATCCTACCTTTGTGTCAATAAAAAATCTTGAAAACCTCATTCACGTAAATGTTATGAAACGCACAGCTCTCTACGACCGCCACGTGGCTATGGGTGGTAAGATCGTGCCCTTTGCAGGGTTCGAAATGCCTGTTCAGTTCGAAGGTGTAAATACCGAACACGAAACAGTACGCCGCACTCTCGGGGTATTCGATGTTTCGCACATGGGCGAATTCTGGGCCGAAGGCCCACATGCAGCCGAATTGGTACAGCGGCTTACTACCAACGATGTGAATCAGCTATACGATGGTAAAGTGCAATATACCTGCTTCCCGAACGGCAGGGGAGGTATTGTGGATGACCTGCTCGTTTATCGGTTCTCGCCCGAAAAATATTTGCTGGTAGTCAATGCTGCCAATATTGACAAGGACTGGGCCTGGGTAAATGGCCAAAATCAACATGGTGCAACAC
>DAIOUP010000549.1:0-1717 GCA_036759465.1 Bacteroidales bacterium | reverse complement strand
CAATAAAACGGCTAAAATTACACCGTCGGGCAAAATTAACCAAATCCTGATGCTATAAAAGAAAAAATTAATTCTTTTATGAGCGGCTGATCGTTAATAATTCCGCTAAAGATGGCCCAAAAAATTCCATAAATGAACCGTTCTATTTCAAATCGGGAATATTACTCCACCGACTCACTATTTTCAAGCATCTGCTCCAATTGCTTTATCTCATCACGAAGACGGGCTGCTTCGATAAAATTGAGCTCTTTCACCGCCTCCTGCATAGCCCGTTTCTGCTGAATTAATGTTTTTTTAAGTTGGTCAGGTTTTAAATATTTAATAACCGGATCAGAGGCAATTGAAGGATTCATCTCATGCAAAAGGTATTCCTGACGTTTTTCCGCGGCCACATCAATCACAGCGGTTTGGCCAAGAACAGCAGTAGTTGCTTTTATAATAGTTGTTGGAGTAATATTGTTTAATGTGTTGTATTCCAATTGTTTCTGTCGTCTCCTCAGAGTCTCGTCGATAGTGCGCTGCATGCTTCCGGTAACTGTGTGGGCATAAAAGATAACCTTGCTTTCTGCATTTCGCGCTGCACGACCAGCGGTCTGGGTAAGCGATCTTTCGCTCCTCAAAAATCCTTCCTTATCAGCGTCCAAAATTGCCACAAGGCTCACTTCCGGGAGATCAAGTCCTTCGCGCAGCAGATTAACGCCCACAAGTACATCGAAATCGCCTAAGCGCAAACCCCGCATGATCTCAACCCTCTCAATTGTTTCGACATCGGAATGAATGTACCGGCTTTTAATTTCAAGGCGCAAAAGGTATTTGTTCAACTCTTCGGCCATGCGCTTTGTAAGGGTTGTTACCAGCGCTCTTTGGCCTTTTTTGACTACCTGACTAATTTCTTCCAACAAGTCGTCAATCTGATTCAAACTCGGTCTAACTTCAATAATCGGATCAAGGAGTCCGGTTGGTCGGATAAGTTGTTCAACCACAACGCCTTCCGATTTCTGAAGTTCATAATCCGCCGGCGTGGCACTCACATATATGGTTTGTCCGCACAAAGCCTCGAATTCGTCGAATTTCAATGGTCTGTTATCGAGCGCAGCCGGCAACCTAAAGCCATATTCCACAAGTACTTGCTTGCGGGAGCGATCGCCTCCGTACATAGCTCTCAACTGGGGCATGGTAACATGGCTCTCGTCAATAACGGTGATGTAATCTTCCGGAAAATAATCCAGCAGGCAGAATGGTCTTGAACCGGGCTTACGTCCGTCGAAATAAAGCGAGTAGTTTTCTATTCCACTGCAGTAGCCCAGCTCGCGCATCATTTCTATGTCGTATGTAACACGATCTTCAAGCCTTCGTGCTTCTTCGAATTTTCCTATTTCCTTGAAGAAGTCCACCTGCTTGATCATGTCGGTCTGAATGTTCACAAGGGCTTGCTTCATCGTGTCGGGCGAAGTGACGAAGATATTCGCAGGGTAAAGGGTAGCCTGCTCCAAACGCTCAATACGTTTTCCCGAGCTGGTTTCAATACGTTCGATCTGTTCGATTTCGTCTCCAAAAAACAAAATCCTGTAACCGTGATCCAGATAGGCAGGAAAGACATCCAGGGTTTCGCCTCTCACCCTGAATTGCCCGCGGCCCGGCTCGGCAACTGTCCGACTATATAAGGCGTTTACGAGCAAGTTGAGCAGGTAATTGCGACTAATACGCTGACCTACTG
>DAIOUP010000548.1:0-1717 GCA_036759465.1 Bacteroidales bacterium | reverse complement strand
AGCGAAGGGTATAAAAAGCAATGTCCCAGTTGTTGCGGGGCTCGGTTTTAACAACACCTGTTTGCATACTGTAGAAAACATCATTGGCATAGCCTGCACCCATCGTTACGGTATCGTTAACAGGATTGGCATTCAGATTGGTAATGCTGATGGTGAAAAGAGTCACCAATGTGAGTAAAATTTTTTTCATTGTTTCTAAAGAATTGAAAATAAAGCTAATGGAATGAATTAATTAGTCGCTGCCCTAATGCTGCATAATCTAGACAGGCATTAAGGGTTAGAAAAAGAATAAAAGCTTGAAGAAATAAGCTATGAGCAGGGAGGCGCTCTTAAACCCGAACCATGCTTAAAGTGTCGGGTGCTAACATATTCATTTGTCGTGGGGAAAACGATAAAAGCGCCTTTTACAGGAATAAGCCCATCAACAGAAAATCCGGAAGTGATTGCAGACACCTGACCATCGTCGCCTTTATCACTGGCTTTTTGGTATTTCTGAAAAGTTTTACCGTCGTCGGATTTGCCGGGCTTATTGAGGGGTTGATGGTGCTGACCGAAATAATCGTGGCCAAAAATGCGGCTTTGGTGAAGAATAATCAGGTCGCCAATAAAGAGCCAGAACATGGCAAGAGCCATAATCAGCTTTACGAGCTTAAGTTTGGCAACCAGATTCATAACGAACTACTAATCCGGTACAAAATTAGATGAATTAACATTGGAGCAACAATCCAAAGCCATCACCAACATAAGGTATTTTCGTAAAGATTGTTAAAGAATTGTTAAAATCGTCTAGTCGTGCACTAAGCAGTTGGAGAAGTGTGTTTCAGCGGATGCGTATTTCAGCCTGAGAAACCTCTTTTATGAGCCTTTTCACTTCATCAAGATTTGTCTGTCCGTAATGATAAGGGTAAACGATCGCCGGTTTAACATTTCTCACAGCATCGGCAAGCATCTCGGGACTCATGGTAAATGGCAGGTTAACAGGAAGAAATGCAATGTCAATCTTCCCTAGCTTTTCCATTTCGGGTATATTTTCCGTGTCGCCGGCCACGTAAATGCGTTTTTCGCCAATGTTTATAATGTAGCCATTACCTTCGCCTTTTGGATGATATGGTTGGCCATTGGGCCTCATGTGCACGATGTTGTAGGCCGCAACAGATTCAATTTCAATATCATGCCACCTTGTTTTCTGATTGTTTGATATAAGCTCGAAAGGCGTAGCAGGTTTGAAGTGCTCGAGGCATACCGGCGCCATGATCATATAGGTTTCCGATTTCGTTATGGCGTTCAGTGCAATGGTATCGAGGTGGTCGCGGTGCTGATGAGTAAGCAGTATCAGATCGGCGTCAGGTAATGTATCGTAGTTGGCCACCCTGCTCCATGGGTCGATATGAATGACTTTTCCGGTGTGTTCGAGGTATAAGGACGCATGACCAACAAACCGGATAAGTACGTCGCCGGTGCTGGTTGCGAGTTTGTCCTGGGCTTTTGCTGGGGCTAACATGAGCAGTAAAGCAGAAAATAATACTGATATTCTTTTCATTGCGTTTTTCTTTTGAAACAAATATAAAAGCCACAATGTTTGCTTGCGGCAATCATTGTGGCTTTTCTGGATATCGTATATCAAATCCACTTCACCAGAGGGAAGTCCTGACGGTGCGGCAACATGGGGTTGTTTGGGTAAATACGGAATGTGTAGTCATATACCCCGGCCCTATAG
>DAIOUP010000547.1:0-1718 GCA_036759465.1 Bacteroidales bacterium | reverse complement strand
CTATTGTGGTGCCTAAAAGGCTTTCGTTGCTGATCATGGCTGTTCCTCTATATTCATTTTTTTCACATTACCCATCTGGTATGAAGCCCCAATGCGCGTTTCACCAAGGCAATAGGAGCAAAGGGCCGATGGCATGGAAAACCTTAGTTTACTGCCTTTGAGCGAGGTGATTTCCCTGCGGCCGGTCATGAGCAAGCTAGCAAGCTCAAAAGCACCCTGCCCTGTTAGCCCGTTGATATGCATGACCATTGCTGCAGGATTAACTGCATGTACCCTGGCGGCAAACACTTCGCGCTCAGCTTGCGACACGATATCACCTTTCGTAATCACCACAATATCAGCCATTCGAAGCATTGGCCCGATCTTTTTTGGGGTATTGATGCCGCTCAGGTTATCGATAACGCAAACGGCCATGATCTCTTTGATGTAGGGTGAACAACGATTGCAAAGACCGGCGCTCTCGGAAACCAGCACATCAAACTGGTTCTGAAGTCCCCAATCCACAACGGCCTCGATATTAGAAACAAAATAATGGTCGGGGCAAAGCGCACCTGAAAGGCCTTTTTTCACGGGAATGCCGGCCCGCTCATAGGCAATATCGTCGTCGGTATGCAGGCAATCGAACTTAACGGCCGCTACTTTAAGGCCTTTCTGCATAAGCTGTGCCGCGGTTTTGATGATGACACTGGTTTTGCCTGATGAGGGCGGACCTGAAATAGTGATGAGGTTCATAGCATTAAAGGTTGGAAGCGGCGTTGAAACGCTCGTTGCAGATTCTGAACTCGCTGTTGAGGTTGTGGCTATTGATGTAGTCCCAACCAAGCCACATAAATTTTGTACCTGAAGGAAGCCTGTTGTCCACCTCCGGATTGACGCTGGGAAACAAGCCGAGGTGGGCTAATATTTCACCGGTTTCCTTTGATGCCAGCATAGCCGAAACATCGCGCAAATGGCAACCGGGATTGGTTTTGGCAAGCATAAAAACGGGGCTTAGCACAGCTCCGTCGGCCGGCCAGATGGCCTGCATTGGCCCTCCGGCCTTAGCCATTTTGGTAAAGAAATTGGGCATAATGGTAACGGCCGGCTTCTGGGTTTTCAGCCTGTCGGACTTCACCATCTGTGCCGGATGAAGGCTTTGCTGCATATTGCGCCCCAAAGCATCGATGGCTTCCATACCGTATTGATTGCGAATGGTAAGCAAGATGGCATTAAATAGGTCGAAATCCGAAACCGGCAGGCTTACCGATGATTCCCATTCAGGCCCCAGCAAATCTTGCCAGCTCTTGGGAGCTGACCGGCCCTTGAGCTCTGAAGTATTGACAAGAAACACCGCCGGCACAACAGCAATGACGCCATAGCGCCGCTGGGGATCAAGAATTTCGCATCCGGCCTCCGAAAAAGCCGCGTTGGGTCGTTCCCAGCCGGTAGGATCGGCAAAAGAGCCTTCATCAACAAACCGCCCGAAATACTTTTGCTCGAAAAACAAATCGAATCCTGCAGACAGATAAATATCATCCAACTCCCCGACTCCGGAGGCCAGCTCCAATTCAGCCTTCATCCAATCCAATCCCATTGAAGCCGCTTTCAGTTCGGCCAGAATTTCTACGCCCTGTGCTGACTTTGAGGCAATAAGCTCATCCAGTTTTTCCTGCAATGGAAGCCTCACCGGACAAGGAAGCAAGCCTTTGATTCTGATCGTATTGGCGCCACGAATTATC
>DAIOUP010000546.1:0-1726 GCA_036759465.1 Bacteroidales bacterium | reverse complement strand
CATCTTTATGCTCCTGAGCCTTTTGGCCGTCCGGCCGGCTTTAGCTCAACGTGATGTTAATCCGCCCGGAGTAAAGCAAATTCAATTAAAACTGAGCGGAACCCCTCGTGAAGCTGTCGTAAAAAAAGCGCCCTTGCGTTACAACAAGCGCTTTGCGATGAGTTTTCATGCTGACGATGGTATTGCCGACGTGTATAATGTTGGTTACCGTTATTTCACGGGTATCAACAGCCCCTCGAGCCGATATTCCGGATTGTTTTTTACTGATGGCTGCGGCAACGATGTCAGTTTCAAACTCAGTTCGGCTTTGTTTTCGTTTAGCTCTTACAACAAGGAAGACATGCACAAGCCCGGCAATCACTACAATACGGTCACCTGGCCTCAGCTCGACACCATGTACCGCAATGGCTGCGGCATTTACAATCACGGTTTCACGTCGGATGCCCCTACAGTACGCGACGCGATTTCTTATTCCATAAAACGCAACGAGAGCTATATTCGTCGTATGCTGGCCGGCACAACACCCGGTGGAGTCAAGACACGTGTGCTTGTCAATCCCAATGGAATGCCCGAATATTCGCCAGAGGCTTTCAGTTTCGGATACCGCTATGCCTTCAGGATGGGTGCCTGGACCATTATGCCCGAAAACGGAATGAACATAGCGGAATTTTCTTCATGGGACAAACCGCTCGAGCTCAACAGGGTGCTGGCAGAAACTGTGGATGTAAAGCAGCTTGCCGATCAGCTCAGCGCGCGAAGCATCAATGGAGCCCATTACTGGATGCCGGTTTTTACCCATCGCATTATCGACGACTATCCGCAGGAAAAGTTTTTCAGCGACTGGGATTATATAGCAAGCACTTACGGAAAAAAGGGACGCGACGACATCTGGGTGGCAAGCGAGGAGGAGATTCTCAATTATCTGTTGGTGCGACAGCGTGTTGAAGTGAATTACGCGCTGAAAAACAACATATTGACAATAAGCTTATCAGGTCATGTGCCGCCCGATTTAAGGTTTTATTCGCTTTCACTGGAGGTTCGAACGCCAGGCGCTTCCATCGTCGGTATGAACCTCGAAGACGGAAACAGCGTCACCCATTCAGCCTTTGGTGGCGATAATATGCTGATCAACTTGAGCTGGGATGGCAATAATGAGCCTGGCCTTGCCGAAGTCGCCGAAAATGCCGTAAGCATTGCACAAAAAAATCCGGTCAACACGTTTGCTCTTGTTGCAATGGATTATGTATTGGCTTTGCCGAGAAGCCGCGAAAAGGAAGCGCTGCGCCGCCGCCTTTGTGCACTAGACGGAATTGATTACGAGCCCGGTTTTTGCTTAAAACCGGCTTATTGAAAGGGGAATCAGCACAATTTCACAGGACTTTCTTTTAAAGCACCACTCCACGATCAACGATTAATTTCCTCAAGCTTTAGAATTTAACATGCTTAAATCATTTAAATGACCGCAGGACATAATCGGTTTCAGGTTAAAATATGGGGTTGAAAGTGGTTTGGTCTTTTTTCATAAATTATTGTTAATCTGCAACTTACCTGCTTCATTATTTCGTCATATTGCCACTAATATTCGTATTGGCATGCGATGTCGGATAATTAAATCATTGTTGGACCTTAGTTTCGTAACCAAACTATAGAATAACGGGTAAAAGAAGAGAAGTCTTTTTTTTCGATAAAGTCGGCCACAGATACGAAATAGGACACTATTTTTACA
>DAIOUP010000545.1:0-1729 GCA_036759465.1 Bacteroidales bacterium | reverse complement strand
GAAAAGATTTTGCTGCGATCCGAATTTCTTATCCAATTAAAACAACTTGGCGATATTCCTTCAGATCAAAGCGCTGCATTCCGCGAATACAAACTCCCCTGGGACAAGAGGTTGTTCGATATCCTTGTATCCTTCACCGCACTGTTTTTACTTTCACCTTTGCTTGTTATCGTGGCTATTGCAATACGTCTTGAATCAAAAGGAAAGGTATGGTACTCGTCGAAAAGAGTTGGCACGGGTTATAAAATTTTTGACTTTTACAAGTTCCGCTCTATGTACACCGGAGCTGATAAAGATCTGAGCAAGCTCAAGCATCTAAATCAATACCAAAATACCAGTGAAGACCTCACGAAAGAAGAGATGCAGGAAGAATGCCCTCGCTGTGCAAAACTGCCCGAAGGCACCTTATGTTCACCTGTACTTTACAAGGAAGGCCACAAAATATGTGAGTATTGGTATCAGGAACTTAAAAAGAAAAAAAGCGGAGCCATTTTTATTAAGATTAAAGACGATCCCCGCGTTACTAAAGTAGGCCGTTTCATCCGAAACACCAGTATCGACGAGCTTCCACAATTGATCAACGTTTTGAAAGGCGATATGTCGATTGTCGGTAATCGTCCTTTGCCTTTATATGAAGCCGAACAACTTACCTCGGACGACTGGAGTGCGCGTTTTCTTGGACCCGCCGGAATAACCGGACTCTGGCAGGTGGAAAAAAGAGGTAAAAAAGGAGTTATGTCCGATGAAGAGCGTAAAGCACTCGATAACCAGTATGCCCAGACTTATTCTTTCTGGGGCGACATAAAACTTATTCTAAGAACCATTCCTGCTTTGTTTCAAAAAGAAAACGTCTGAAATATTGTTAACAACTTTGTAAAAAAACTTATATTGACAGCATTTAAAACTATCCAATCTTGTTGATAATTTTACGAAACTGTTTCAATACAACCGAGAACCGTCATGAGTAAGAACCATTTTACAAAAATACTTTTCCTGATTGCGGTTCTATTGTGCGCTAAAATGTCTGTTCATGCCCAGATTCTGGCAACAGATGAATCTAAACTATTCAACCCACTGACGGATGACATTACCAAGCGACTGCCAAATATCCGTGTACTCATCGATTCAGCAGTAGCGCATTCTCCTTCGGTAAGGTATGAGGAGCTCAAAGCGGACTACTATTATTATGAACAGCTTACCGTTGAGCGTCATTGGATGGAACATTTCAGCTTCAACCTCGACTGGAACTGGGGTATCTGGAATTTTCACGACAGACAGTCTTCTACGATAATAGACCTCAATTCGATGAGGGATAATTTTGCTATTGGATTTTACATACGTTTCCCGCTCGCAACCCTTGTTGACAGGAGAAATCGCATCGCAAAGCAAAAAAAATGGCAGGAACTTTCCTTTGTTCAGCGAGAGATTAACAGGCAATTTGTCGTAACTCAGGTAATCGAGGCTTACGACATGATGATTCAGTGGCAGAACTACATCAGAATCTATAATGATTATCAGAAGTTTACCCTGATTCAGATGCAGATGGCTCAAAACCAATTTCTTAATGGCGAAATTGGGACTGCAGAATATACAAGGCTCAAAGAAATCCAGACCCGCGGTGCCATCGAATACCAGCAGGCCATCTCCGAATTCAGCAAAAATTACCGAACGCTCGAGATACTTACCGGAATCAACTTCAACTTAGTCAACGTACTCAGATAATAAGAAA